>NZ_JBTIXF010000023.1:0-95644 GCF_055793945.1 Plantactinospora sp. A48
GAAGGTGAAGACGCCGGGGCTGGATTCGGTGGCGTCGGGTTTCATTTCGTTGACGGCGGTCATCATGTCGAACTCGCGGTTGGCGATGGTGAGGAAGCCGGAGTCGCTGAGCCGGTCTCCGCCCATGGCGGCGCCGAAGTAGCGGCCGCTGCGTTCGGCGGCGGCTTTGAGGGTGGTGCCGGGTTGGCCGGGGAGGTCGGCGTGGGCCATGGTGGCCATGGCCATCGAGGAGATGGCGGTCACCGCGGCGCAGACACCGCCGAGGAGTAGTCGGGTACGCCGGTTGGTACGGCGTTGTGGTGGAGCGGGAACGTCATTCATGTGGGTGTTTCCTCCTTGATGTTTCGGCTGGACCGTCACCGGCCACGACCTGACCTCGACCCGAGTCACCAACCAACCGGTCGGCGGCTGGCTGCTCGACCCGTTCGCCAAGCACGTGCCTCCTCCGATGTCGGGTCCTCGCACCGCGCGGCACCGCCCTCCCGGAAGCGGGCATGGTGGCGCTACGTCCCGACGATGATATATCGAGCTAAGTCGATCGGCGATATTCGGCCTCACCTGAGCCGTCGAGGATGCGGTTGCGGGACATCCGGCAGCGGCACGGCAGGGGATCGCATCAGATGGCAGATCGCTGTGCGCTTTTTGCAGGAATCTGACGTACGATTTCCGGCGTGACGAGACGACTCACCGAGGTTGCCAAGAAGGCCGGCGTCAGCGAGGCGACGGTCAGCCGGGTGCTCAACGAGCGGGGTGGCGTCTCCGAGTCCACCCGGACCGCCGTGCTCACCGCCCTCGACGTCCTCGGCTACGAGCGTCCCACCAGGTTGCGTGGCGAGCGGGCCCGGCTGGTTGGCCTGGTGCTGCCCGAGTTGCAGAACCCGATCTTCCCGGCCCTGGCCGAAGTGGTCACCGGGTCACTGGCGCAGCGGGGCTTCACCCCTGCGCTGTGCGCGCGGACCATCGGTGGGGTCTCCGAGTCGGACTACGTCGAGATGCTGCTCGACCACCAGGTGTCGGGAGTGATCTTCGCCGGCGGGTCGTACGCGCTGGCCGACGCGCGGCACGACCACTACCGGCGGCTGACCGACCGGCACCTGCCGGTGGTGCTGGTCAACGCCGGCGTGGACGAGTTGGGCTTTCCGCGGGTCTCCACCGACGACGCGGTCGCCGTCGAGCAGGCGTACGGCCACCTGAGGTCGCTGGGTCACGAGCGGATCGGCATGGTGCTGGGCCCGGAGGACCACGTGCCGTCCCGCCGCAAGCTCGCCGCGATGGTCCGGGTGGCTGGCTGGTCGGACGACGCGGCGGGGGATCACGTGGAGCGGTCCAACTTCTCGATGGAGGGCGCCCGGGTGGCCGCCGGCAGGCTGATCGAGCGGGGTGTCACGGGCATCGTCTGTGCCAGCGACGTCCTCGCGCTCGGCACGATCCGGGCCGCCCGCCGGATGGGTCGGGCGGTGCCGGCCGACGTGTCGGTGGTCGGCTATGACGACTCGGCGTTCATGACCTGCACGGACCCGCCGCTGACCACGGTGCGTCAGCCGATCGAGATGATGGGCCAGGCGGCTGTCGACCTGCTGGTCACCCAGATCGAGGGGGCCGGAGTGCTGCACGACGAGCTGCTCTTCGAGCCCGAGCTGGTGGTACGCGGCTCGACCGCGCCGGCTCCCCGCAGCTGAGCCGCCCCGCGCCGGCTCCCCGCCGGTGAGCCGCCCCGCGCCGCCTTCCTGGCCTGGACGACGCTCGGCCGCCGACCGCTTCGCGGTCGGCGGCCGTTTTGTCGTGCCCGCCCAGGCGGGCACAGGTCGGCACCTCCGTCTGAACGGTCGGGCTGTCGAGATCTGCCACCCTGATGTCGCTTACTTTCACAACCAAATCGAAACCTTGCCGAAATGAGTCGGCCTGGCTACAGTGACTCGACTCACACCTGACCCCGGATGCACCTACCCGGGATCAGCTCCGATCGGGTACGCCACCCACTAAACAGGGCATCGCGGACAGCGCGGGTCATACAGCCACTCATTCGGCGAAGGGATGGACAGATGTCCGTACCGCACTACCGGAAGGCCGGGGCGCTCGCGCTCGTGGCCGGCCTGGGGCTCAGCCTCGCGGCGTGCTCCACGAAGAGCGACACCTCGACGAGCGACGCAGGCGGCAAGGTCACCATCACCGTCGACTGCCAGCCGGTCGGCTCCCAGAAGGAGCTGTTGAAGAACTGGAACGACGATGTCGCCGAGTTCCAGCGGCAGAACCCGGACATCGTCATCAAGAGCGTCAGCGTCGGTGAGCAGTGCAACAACCCGCCCGACTTCACCGCCCGGCTCGCCGGCGGCACCGTGACCGACGTGTTCTACGGCTACATGACCGACCTCAAGCAGGTGCTCGACTCCGGCCAGGCCATGGACGTCACCGACTTCGTCAACCAGGAAACGGTTCCGACCTGGGAAAGTGTCGACCCGGCACTCAAGGGCGTCTTCACCGACGGCGGCAAGCTCTACGCCGTCCCGGTGAAGAACTACTCGATGGGCCTGGTCTACAACAAGGTGCTGTTCCAGCAGGCCGGGCTCGACGTGAACAACCCGCCCAGGACCTGGGGCGAGGTCCGGGCCGCCGCCAGGAAGATCGCCGCGCTGGGCAAGGGCATCGCCGGCTACTCGGAATACAGCGCCGGCAACACCGGCGGCTGGCACTTCACCTCCCTGCTGTACTCGCAGGGCGGTCAGGTGCTGACCGACGACGGCAGGAAGGCCGACTTCAACAACGCGATGGGCCGGCAGGTCCTGCAGAACCTCAAGGACATGCGGTACGGCGACAACAGCATGGGATCCCGTCAACTCCTGCAGTGGGGCGACCTGCTGACCAACGCCGGCGCGGGCAAGGTGGGCATGTTCATCGGCGCCCCGGACGCCACCCAGGCGATCGTCAGCCAGTTCCAGGGCAGGTTCCAGGACTGGGCGATGGGCCCGCTGCCCGGCCAGGACGGCCCGGCGAAGGCGACGCTCGGTGGCGGCGAGGGCTACTTCTTCAAGAAGGGCCTGACCCCCGACCAGGTCAAGGCGGGTCTGAAGTGGATCGCCTACCAGAAGTTGACGCCCGGCAAGGGCCAGTTCGACTACGTCCGGGCCAAGCCGCAGAACTATCCGGTGGGCCTGCCCCAGCCGTTGCTCTTCGCCAACGGCACCGCCGCCCAGAAGCAGGAGGTCGAACTGCGCAAGGCGAACGCGAACGTCGACACCTCGAACTTCGCGATCTTCGAGGCGAACCCGATCCCGATCAAGGGCGAGCCGCGCGACGCGCAGGCGATCTACGCGGTGCTCGACGCCGCGGTGTCCGGGGTGCTGACCAACCCGAACGCGAACATCGACGCGCTGCTCAGGACGGCCGAGGAGAAGGTCAACCAGCTCCTCGCCGCGCAGAAGTGACCCGGTGGCGTGGGAGCCGGCCCGCCGACTCCCACGCCACCCGCACCGCAGCCGCCCGTTCGCCGACTCACCGTAGGAGCTGCCTTGGCGATCACCACCGTCCCGGGGACCAGGAGGAAACCGGGTCGACCTGTCCGGCCGTACCCGGCGGGGGCGCCGCGAACCGGTCTCGGCCGCAAGGTGCGGGACAACCTGACCGGGTACGCGTTTCTGATCGGGGCGGTGCTCTGCTTCGCGGTCTTCTCCTGGTATCCGATGATCCGGGGCGTCGTGATGAGCTTCCAGCGCACCCGGCGCGGCGAGACCACCTGGGTGGGCTGGGCCAACTACGACCGCATCATCGCCGACCCCAGCTTCTGGAACGCCTGGCGGAACACCCTCTTGTTCACGGTTCTGGCGCTCGTCCTCGGCTACGCGGTGCCGTTCCTCGTGGCCGTCCTGCTCAACGAACTCCGCCACCTGAAGGGTTACCTGCGGATCCTGGTCTACCTGCCGGTGATGCTGCCGCCCGCCTCGGCGCTGTTCCTCTTCAAGTACTACGCGTACGACCCCAGCGAGGCGGGGCTGTTCAACGCCATCCTCAAGGCCCTGCACCTGCCGACGTCACAGTGGATGCAGTCGCCCGGGATGACGATGCCGGCGATGGTGCTCGCCTCGACCTGGATGAACATGGGCAGCGCGGTGCTGATCTATCTCGCGACGCTGCAGAACATCCCCGGCGAGCTCTACGAGGCCGCCGAACTCGACGGGGCCGGGGTCTGGCGGCGGATCCGCCACGTGACGATCCCGCAGACCAGGCTGATCCTCGCGCTCCTGGCGATGCTGCAGATCGTCGCCACGATGCAGTTCTTCATCGAACCACTGATCCTCGCCAACGGCGCGGGCGCGGAGGACTCCGCGACGTCGGTGGCGTACCTCATCTACCAGCACGGGTTCTTCCAGAACGACCTCAACGGCGCCGCGGCGCTCGGCGTGATCATGCTCGTGGTGCTGGCCGGCTTCTCCGCCGGCTACCTGCGGCTGAGCGCGAAACAGGACTAGGACGGGCGGCGACATGGCACAGGACTCCGGCGGCCGGACGCTCATCTCTCCGGGGCAGCTCAACCGGGGACGCGGTCGGGTCATCTACTGGACGCTGCTCGTCGTGGTCGTCGTGGGCTTCACCCTCGTCTTCCTCGGACCGCTCTACTGGATGGTCACCGGCGCGCTCAAGTCCGGCCAGGAGATCGCGCAGACCCCGCCGTCGCTGTTCCCGCACGATCCCCGCCCGCAGAACTACGCCGACGCCTGGAACCACCTGGATCTGGCCAAGCTGCTGTTCAACACGTTCTACTACGCGGCCGGCGCGGTGCTGTTCCAACTCGTCCTGGACACCGCCGCGGCGTACGCCCTGTCCAAGCTCCGGCCGATGTTCGGCAACGTGATCCTCGCCCTGATGCTGGCTACGCTGATGATTCCCGCGATGGTCCTGATCGTCCCGCAGTACGTGACCGTGATCGACCTGCCGATCCTGCACCTCAACCTGCTCGACTCGCCGTTCGCCATCTGGCTGCCCCTGGTGGCTAACGCCTTCAACATCTTCCTGCTCAAGCGGTTCTTCGACTCGATCCCGGACGAGCTGATGGCGGCCGCCCTGGTGGACGGGGCGACGCCGCTGCGCACGCTGTGGTCGATCATCCTGCCGATCTCGCGCCCGATCCTCGGGGTGGTCTCGATCTTCGCGGTGACGGCGGTCTGGAAGGACTTCCTCTGGCCGAAGCTGGTCATGCCGTCACCGGAGACCCGGACGGTGAGCGTCGGCATCTACGCCTTCTCCGGTGGGACGCCGATGAACGTGGTGATCGCCGCCTCGGTGATCGCCGCCATCCCGACCGTCGTCATCTTCCTGATCTTCCAGCGGAACATCATGTCCGGCCTCACCACCGGCAGCCTCAAGGGATAGCCCGATCCGGCGGACCCGCCGACGTGACACACAGAAAGACGTAACACCCAGAACGCAGAAAGCAGGTGCTCGTGTCCTCAGCAGACAGCGGTCCGTGGTGGCGTGGCGCGGTGATCTACCAGGTGTATCCGCGCAGTTTCGCCGACGGTGACGGCGACGGTGTCGGCGACGTCGCCGGCATCCGGTCCCGGCTGAGCCACCTGTCCGCGCTCGGCGTCGACGCGATCTGGTTCAGCCCCTGGTATCCGTCGCCGATGGCCGACGCCGGCTACGACGTGACCGACCACCGCGACATCGACCCGGTCTTCGGCAGCCTGTCGGAGGTGGAGACGCTGATCGAGGAAGCGCACGGGCTCGGCATCCGGATCATCGTCGACGTGGTGCCGAACCACTGCTCGGACGCGCATCCGTGGTTCCGGGCCGCGCTCGCCGGTGGGCCCGGCGCACCCGAGCGGGATCTGTTCTGGTTCCGTCCCGGTCGGGGTCCGAACGGTGACCGGCGGCCCACCGACTGGATCGGCGAGTTCGGCGGGGAGACCTGGACCCGGACCACCAACCCCGACGGCACTCCCGGTGACTGGTACCTGCACCTGTTCACCGCGCAGCAGCCGGATCTCAACTGGGATCACCCCCGGGTGCGGGCCGAGTTCGAGGACATCCTGCGGTTCTGGTTCGACCGGGGGGTGGACGGCATCCGGATCGACTCGGCCGGGCTGCTGGTCAAGGACGGGATGCTGCCCGAGGTCCGGCCGGACCGTCCACACCCGTTCCACGACCTCGACGGGGTGCACGATGTCTACCGGGCCTGGCGGCGGGTGGCCGACGGGTACCCGGGCGACCGGGCGCTGATCGGCGAGGTGTGGCTGCCGGACCGGCAGCGGTTCGCGAACTACCTCCGCCCGGATGAACTGCACGCGGCGTTCAACTTCGACTTTCTCGGTTGTGCCTGGGACGCCTCGGCGCTGCGCGAGAGCATCGACGGGACGCTGAGCGCGCACGCGCCGGTCGGGGCCCCGGCCACCTGGGTGCTCTCCAACCACGATGTCACCCGGCACGTCACCCGCTACGGTCGGGCGGACACCACGTTCAGCTTCGCGGCCAAGCGCGAGGGGATCCCCACCGATCTTGCGCTGGGCACCCGCCGGGCCCGGGCCGCCGCGCTGCTGTCCCTGTCCCTGCCCGGCGCCGCCTACATCTACCAGGGCGATGAGCTGGGCCTCTGGGAGGTCGAGGACATCCCGTACGCGCAGCGTCAGGACCCGATGTGGGAACGCTCCGGGCGGGTCGACCCCGGTCGGGACGGTTGCCGGGTGCCGCTGCCCTGGGCCGGGGACGAGTCGCCCTTCGGCTTCAGCCCCGACGGCGCCGCGCAGCCGTGGCTGCCGCAGCCGGCGGACTGGAAGGCCCGGACGGTCCAGGCGCAGACCGGCGACCCGGACTCGATGCTCGAACTCTATCGGGCGGCCATCCGGATCCGGCGGGCCGAACCGGCCCTCGGCGCTGGCGCGCTGGCCTGGCTGCCGGCCCCGGAACGGGTGCTCGCCTTCACCCGTGGCGGCGGCTTCCGCTGCCTGGTCAACCTGGCCGACGCGGCCGTCCCGCTGCCTACGGGCGGCGAACTGCTGCTGGCCAGCGGGCCACTCGGGGACGGTCTGCTACCGCCGGACACCGCCGTCTGGCTGCGGGTCACCGAGCCGGCGGACTGAGCCGGCCGGGCCTGAGGCGCCCTGACCGGCGCGGCGGTCGATCGGTGCCTCCTGGTAAAGTGGACGTTCATTCATTATTGTGTCGGCATGCTTGACGACGCCAGTCGCACCGCCGCGCACGTGGCGTTGTTCCGGGCCCTTGAATCGGCCCGGCCCGGCCCGCGCCTGTTCGACGATCCCTACGCCGCCCGGTTCCTGTCGGGCGGGTACCGGCTGGTCGCCCGGGCCGCCCGGTGGCAGCCCCTCGGGCGGTACATCGAGCGCTGTATCGACGAGCGGTGGCCGGGTGGACCACGGGCCTCCGCGATCGTGCGTACCCGGCTCATCGACGACCTGGTCGACGACGCGGTGACCGCCGGCGCCACCCGGGTCGTGCTGCTGGGTGCCGGATACGACAGTCGGGCCTACCGGCTGCCCGCCCTGGCGGGTACGCAGGTGGTCGAGATCGACCACCCGGCCACCCAGCAGGTCAAGAAGCGGGTTGTGGCGGCCCGCGTTCCGGCGGAGCGGCGCCGCCACGTTCGGTTCGTACCCGTTGACCTGAGTCGGAACGAACTCGGCGCGGCCGGGCTCGACGGCGGTCCACGCACCGTCGTCGTCTGGGAAGGGGTGACCAACTACCTCACCGCTGACGCCGTGGACGCGACCCTGCGTACCCTCGCCGGAGCCCTCGGTCCCGGCAGCCGCATCGTCTTCACCTACGTCGACAGGTCCGCGCTCGACGGCACCGGCGGGTACACCGGCGTCGACGAGTGGCACGCCGAGGTGCGCCGCCACGGCGAACCGTGGACGTTCGGCTTCGACCCGGCGCAGCTGCCGGCGCACCTTGCCGAACGAGGGCTCAGCCTGCTGCTCGACATGTCCGCCCGCGACGCTGCCGCCCGTTACCTCGTACCGCTGGGGCGGGACGAGCCGACCGCCGAGTTCTACCGGATCGCGCAGGCGGAGGTTGATGGTGCCCAAGGTCAGTGACGCGCACCGCGCCGGGCGGCGGCAGCAGATCCTCGACGCCGCCGCGGCCTGCTTCGCCCGGGACGGCTTCCACAAGACCTCGATGCAGGACATCGTCACCGCGTCCGGGGTCAGCGCGGGTCTCGTCTACCGGTACTTCGCCGGCAAGGACGACATCATCACGGCCATCGTCTCGGCCTGGCACGAGCAGCGATCGGCCGCCGTCGCCGACGATCCGGTACGGGCGTATCTGACGCTGTTGCGTTCCGTCGGCGACCCCGACGCCCGCGAGAACCTGCGGGTCGGCGTACAGGCGTGGGCCGAGGCCGTCCGCTCGCCCCGGATCCGGGAACTCGTCCGCGACGGCGTCGACGAACCACGGCGGGCCGCCGCCGCGTTCATCAGCCAACAGGTTCCGGACGTCGACGCCGACGCGCTCGCCCGGGTGCTCATCGCGATGTACCAGGGGCTGCTCCTGCAGACCGTGTGGGATGACACCGTCGACAACGCCGCGTACGTGGCCGCCGTCGAGTCCCTGCTGGCCCGGCTGCTGTCAGCTTGACGCGGGCTCCGGTCCGACCCGGCGGGCGTCCGCTGACGAACCTGATCGGCCTGGCCGCCCTGCTGCTGGCCACGCCGGCGTTGGCCCACTGGGCGCCGATGGTCGGGCAGAGCGTGGTGGCCGGCGTGCTGGCCCTGGTCGCGCTGTTCGTCCAGCCACGCCGGCCACCCCAAAGGCCCCGTACCCCTCGTTCAGGTACGCGGACACCGACACCGCGGACCATCGACCGGTCACCGCACCGGTCGGCCGCGATAGAACGATCTGTCTTGACGGTTGGTGGGCGGACCGGTACGGTCTCTAGAGACAGAACGTTCGTTCTATCTAGCGTCGGCTAGTTGGTGTGGCGCTCAGGTTGAGATCACCGGGCTGTTCTCGGATATCGAATAACACCGCCGCCCCTCCCGGCGGTGGCCCGCACCCCGCCGTGCGTCCCTTCGTTCCGGAGCCTTGAGAGGATTACCATGACCACCGTTGCCGTTCCCGGCATCTCGACGACGGCCGCTGCCTTGCGGCGGTTGTACTTCGGTCGCTTCGCCTTCGCAATCGTCTGGGCCGCGGTGACGTTCCCCCTCGCGAAGCATCTCACCCCCCTCACCGCCGCGCTGCTCGTGCTCTATCCGCTGTTCGACGTGGTCGCCGCCATCGTCGATGTCCGCGCGTCGCGGACCACCGGATCGCCCACCCTGCTGTACGTGAACGTCGCGATCAGCCTGCTCGCCGCGGTGGGTCTGGTCATCGCCGGCACGTCCGGCGTCCCGGCGGTCCTGCGCGTCTGGGGTGCCTGGGCCGTCGTGGCCGGGCTGGTGCAGTTGATCGTGGGCGTCACCCGCCGCCGGATGGGTGGCCAGTGGCCGATGATCATCAGTGGTGGCCTCTCCGTACTCGCCGGCGGGTCGTTCTTCGCGGCCGCCGCCGCGGACAACCCGGCGCTGACCAACGCGATCGGGTACGCCATCCCCGGCGCCATCTTCTTCCTCATCGCCGCCATCCGGCTGGGCCGTACCGCGAAGGAAAACTGACGTGCGGAACGCCACCTACGACGTCGTTGTCATCGGCGCGGGGCCGGCGGGGGAGAACGCCGCCGATCGCGTTGTGCGGGGCGGCCTGACCGCCGCGATCGTCGAGCGGGAGCTGGTCGGCGGTGAGTGCTCGTACTGGGCCTGCATGCCGACCAAGGCGTTGCTGCGCAGCCAGACCGCGCTCCGGGCGGCCCGTCAGCTGCCCGGTGCCCGCGAGGCGGTGACCGGCGAGTTGGACGTGGCCGCCGTGCTGCGCCGCCGGGACTCCTTCGCCGCCCACTGGAAGGATGACGGGCAGGTGTCCTGGCTGAACTCGGCGGGGATCCCGCTGTATCGGGGCCAGGGACGGATCAGCTCCGACCGGACCGTCGAGGTGACCGGCGCGGACGGCGCCCCGACCTCGCTCACCGCCCGACAGGCGGTCGTCATCGCGACCGGCAGCAGTGCACTGCTGCCGGACATCGCCGGTCTGGGCTCGGCCTGGAGCCGGGTGCCTGGCTCACGGTCGACGACACACTGCGGGTGGTCGACGGTACCGGGGCGTTGATCGGCGACGGATGGCTGTACGCGGCCGGGGACGTCAACCGGCGTGTGCTGTTGACCCACCAGGGCAAGTAACAGGCTCGTGCGGTGGGCGACGTCATCGTGGCGCGGGCCAGGGGCGAAGCGGCAGACGACCGTCCCTGGGGTCGGCATGTCGCCACCGCCGACGTCCGCGCCGTGCCGCAGGTCGTCTTCACCGATCCGGAGGTCGCGTCGGTGGGGCTGACCGCAGCCGCCGCCGGGGCCGCCGGGCTACGGATCCGGGTCGTCGACTACGACCTGGCCGCGACGGCCGGGTCCATGCTGCATGCCGACGGCTACCTGGGGCACGCCCGGATGGTCGTGGACGAGGACCGGCGGGTGATCGTCGGCTGCACCCTCGTCGGCCCGGACGTCGCGGAACTGATCCATGCCGCGACGATCGCCGTCGTCGGCGAGGTCCCACTGGAGCGGCTGTGGCACGCCGTGCCTGCGTATCCGACCGTCAGCGAGGTCTGGCTGCGCCTGCTGGAGGCGTACGGGCCGCTGACCTGGGCCGGTCGGCCGCGCGCGCCACCCGGCGCGGGGCGGGGCGGTCGTCCGGGGGGTTAATTAACGGGCCGAGTCCGCCGACTGACGCTCCGAGTTGATCCTGAGAAGCCCTTCGATACCGCGCAGGAAGGTCTCGGACACCAGTGTGGGGTCGGAAAGGCATCCGGCCGCCATGGCGCCGTCCCGCAGCATGACGAAGTGCCGCGCTGCGGGATCCGCCGTTTCTTCGTGGACCTGCGCCATGAGCGTGGTGATGGTGTCCAGGAACCATTTCCGATGGGCCAGGAGTTCCTGGTGTACGGGATGGTTCGTGTCGGGATATTCCGCTGCGGCGTTCAGGAACGCGCACCCACGGAATCCGGGGGACTGGATGTTCTGCGCGATGGAACCAGCGATGGCCAGGAGAGGATCGACCGGCGACTGGTTGGTGGCGAGGGCCTCGTCCACCATGCCGCGCTCCAGCTGGTGCACCTCACGCAGGTAGGCCAGGATGAGGTCGTCCTTGCTGGGGAAGTGCCGGTAGAAAGTGGCCCTGGTCACGTTCGCCTCGGCGACGATCCGGTCGACGCCGACGGAGTGAATGCCCTCCGTGTAGAAGATCCTGATCGCCGTGCGGAGAAGCCTGAGTCGTGCCTCAGAAGGCCGGGCCTCGGGTTCGTCGCGCGTCATCCGACCATCTTAGCGAATAGAACGTTCGGTCGAGTTGCGCCCGGTTTCGTACCGCCCTCGCCGGCACCTGACCCTGACCCTGTCCGTCGGTCGTTCCGGTCGGCCCGGCCGGCTCGTACGCTTGGTTGATGAGTTTGCCTGATGAGATCGCCCGCAGCCGGTACGTCAGTTTGACCACTTTCCGCAAGGACGGCACACCGGTGGCCACTCCGGTCTGGCAGGTACCGCACGGCGCTGAGTTGTGGATCGTGACCGAGGCGGGCTCGGGCAAGGTCAAGCGGATCCGGAACAACCCGCAGGTGCGGGTGGTGCCGTGCTCCGTACGCGGCACGGTGGCCCCGGACGCGCCGAGCGTGACGGGAACCGCCCGGTTGCTCGACGGCGACGGGACGGCGCTGGCCCGGAAGCTGCTGGCCCGCCGGTACGTGATGTCCCGGGCGGGCAACTGGTTCGCTCGGCTGCTTCGACTACGCCGCCCCCCGATGGTCGGCATCATCGTGTCGTTCTGATCGACCCCGGCCTTCCGACCCGCGTCGAGGGCTTCGGCGCTTCCACTGCCACCGCAAAAAGAAGAGCAGGGAATCGTCGACTCCCTGCCACTCCTAACGTATACCGCAATGGGGGACTTGCGGCAAGACCCCGGGTTTGTTGCAGAATCCTCGGCCGAAGCCAGAACCTGGCGAAATCGGGGGTTCGCGAAGCGCGCCGTTGTTTGTTGACGTGCCGGGCTGCGCGAGAAATCGAACGGGGATTCCATGATCGACGTGATCATCGTGGGCGGCGGACCGACCGGCTTGATGCTGGCCGCCGAGTTGCGGCTGCACGACGTGCGGGTGGTCGTGTTGGAGCGGGACGCGGAGCCGACAAAGGTGGTCCGCTCGCTCGGCATGCACGTGCGCAGCATCGAGGTGTTGGCTCAGCGCGGCCTGCTGGAGCGCTTTCTCGCGCACGGGCACAGGTTCCAGCTCGGTGGTTACTTCGCCGGGATCGCCAAGGCGTGGCCGCAACGGATGGACACCGCACACGGGTACATCCTGGGCATCCCGCAGCCGGTCACCGAACGGCTGTTGGCCGAGCACGCCACCGAGGCCGGCGCCGAGTTCCGGCGCGGGAGCGAACTTGTCGGGTTGAGCCAGGACGAGGACGGGGTGACCGCTGAGCTGGCTGACGGCACCCGGTTGCGCTCGCGCTACCTGGTCGGCTGCGACGGCGGTCGCAGCACGGTGCGCAAGCTGCTGGGCGTCGGTTTTCCAGGTGAGCCCACCAGATTCGAGACGCTGCTGGGCGTGATGGAGTTGACCGCGGCGCCGGACGAGGTGATCGCCGTGATGACGGAGGTACGCAGGACGCAGCTGCGGTTCGGCGTCGGGCCGGTCGGGGACGGGGACGGGCTGTACCGCGTTGTCGTGCCCGCGGCGGGAGTGACGGACGACCGCACGGTCCCGCCGACGATCGAGGAGTTCAGACAGCAGCTGCGGGCGACCGCCGGGACCGACTTCGGGGTGCACTCGCCGCGTTGGCTCTCCCGGTTCGGCGATGCCACCCGCCTGGCCGAGCGCTACCGGGTCGGCCGGGTACTGCTGGCCGGTGACGCGGCACACGTTCACCCGCCACTGGGTGGGCAGGGACTCAACCTCGGTATCCAGGACGCGTTCAACCTGGGCTGGAAGCTGGCCGCGGAGGTCGACGGGTGGGCCCCGGCCGGTCTGCTGGACACGTACCAGGCCGAACGGCAGCCGGTGGCGGCGGACGTACTGGACAACACCCGCGCGCAGACGGAGCTGATGTCGCTGGAATCGGGTCCTCAGGCCGTCCGGCGGCTGATGGCGCAGCTGATGGACTTCGAGGAGGTGAACCGGTACCTGATCGAGAAGATCACCGCGATCTCGGTCCGGTACGACTTCGGGGAGGGCCATGAGCTGCTCGGCCGGCGGTTGCGGGAGGTGGAGCTGAAGCGGGGGAGCCTGTACGGGCTGCTGCACCGGGGACGCGGGCTGCTGCTGGATCAGACCGGCGGGCTGTCGGTGGCGGGCTGGGCGGACCGGGTCGACCGCGTCGTCGACATCAGCGCGGAACTGGACGTGCCCGCTCTGCTGCTGCGCCCGGACGGGCACGTGGCGTGGGTCGGTGACGATCAGCGGGAGCTGCTCGACCGGCTGTCTCGGTGGTTCGGGGCCGCCAGGTGAGCAGTCACTGCCCAGGCGAGCAGCTAGGCGTTGCAGCGGGCGTGCCAGTCCGCGCTGGCCCTGGCGGCACAGAGATACGGATTGCTGACCGATACGTCCTCGGTGCTCAACTGAGTTGTCACATGTTTCAGGGCGAGCACTCCGTCAGCCGCGACGGTCAGCTCGATCGTGTCACCTGCCGCAAGGCTGGAGTCGCCGGGATCGAATTCTGGTACTTCCGCACCGTTCTGGTCCGTGTACCACACCTTCGTGTAGGTGCCGGCCAGGCCGGTGCCGGTGGGCGAGAAGTGGAGGTTGGCGTGACCGGAACACATGTCGGGATTCGACTCCGTCATCGAATCAGCACACGGGCCCGCGTTCCAGGTGTCGGTACCGCTACCGTCGCTGTTGATGACCAGTGTCTCGCCATGAACGGCCCAGGTGCCGACGAAGGCCACGAATTCGGGGCCGGTGGCCGTGGTCTGACTGGCCGTGCTGGTGCGATCGGGTGCAAGCGGTTGAGCCCCATGCGGGCCACGTCGGTCGCGCAGGGCGGCGTTCATAAGGAACACCGCAACCGTGAGGAGTACGGCCACAACCGCGACAATTGGCCAACTGCGCCGGATATCACCCACCGGAATCACCTCAACGGGGTCTGTCGGCGGGTGTCCATCTGTGGACACGGGAATCGAAATAATACGGCTCAGCTGCCGAGTCCCCGGTGAACCGGAAGGGCTTTCCGTGGTCGTTCACATCGAGTGTGCCGGTCCGGCCGGCGGACGCCCAGTCGATCTGGACGATCCAGTCGACGTCATAGCGACGCCCGAGCGGGGAAAGTTCGAACACCTCCACGTCGCTGGCGGACACCTGGTACGGGAACGTGACCGCCGGGATGGGGTTTCCGGTGGCGTCCTGGCCGTCCTGGGGTGTGACGTGGATCGGGTCGGAATCCAGATTGTCGAGGGCGAACCATCGGGAAGAAACGCCGCCGCACCCAAGAGCGACCATCCCGGTGCCGGCAACCGCCGGTCTGCGCGTCACCGCTTTGGCGCGTAGGCCGGTGAGGACGACGGCGGCGTCACCGCGTCCCTGTATCGTCAGGGTCAGTACCGTTCCGGCGGTTGGCACCCCGCCATTCGCCGCGGCAAACCGAATCTGTTCATCTCTGCTGCCCGGCAGTGGTGGCAATTGGCCGGCCGCCTTTGGAAACACCCACTTCAGACCGCTGGAGCAATCGTTGTTCGTTGTCGAACCGTAGGTTACGGCCACCACAGGCCCCGCATCGGGCACTGCCGACGGCGAACCGACAATCGCCTTCTTCACCTCTTCCGCGCCGCCGCCGATGATCTGCGTGAACAAGGTTGTTGTCGCACCCGTCAGCGCGGCGACCAGGATCCCGGCCATCCATATGACTGTCCTGCGATACCAGGGAATGGGCTGCCTGTCGGACGAGTCCTTCGTGGTCCGCCTGTTGTGGTTAGCTTTGCGCGACACACGGCCCCCAGTCCGGCGAAACCCGAGGCAGAATTGTATCTTCCGCCACGGCGGATTCGAGAGTCAGATCCGTGACAGCGGGGGGAGATGGCCCGGCGCGCGGATTCGGGTGAAGCCGTGTAGCGACTGCCTGAGCGACGTCGGCCACGGACTCCACCGTGGGCTCGGTCCCGTCCCGGTGAGGCCCGGCGCTGAGCTGGGCGTGAGCGGTTGACTGCCTGGTCAGGGGCCGTGGCAAAATCCGCTGCGTGCAGATCGGGATGCTCGGCCCGTTCGAGGTTCGCACGGGCGACGGGGTCCTCGTCGACGTGCCGGGCGCGCGGCTGCGCGGACTGCTGGTCGTACTGGCGCTCGAACCCGGTCGGGTGGTCCCGAAGTCGACGCTCGTCGACTGGATCTGGGGTGAACACCCGCCGGCCGACGCGACGAATGCCCTGCATCGGCTGGTTTCCCGGCTCCGCAAGGCGCTACCGGGCGGATGGGTCGAGGGGCGGACCGACGGCTACCGGCTGACGGTGCAGCCCGACGCCGTCGACGCCGTGCGGTTCGAGCGCCTGATCACCGCGGCCCGGGTACGGGAGCACGACGAGCCGCGGCGGCTCCGGCTGCTCGGCGAGGCCCTCGCGCTGTGGCGCGGCGCCGCGATGCAGGACGTCGGTCTGGCCGACAGCGCGGCGTTCGACGCCGCCGCCGGCCGGCTGGACGGGCTGCGGCTGACCGCGCTGGAGGACCGGTTCGACGCGGCGGTCGGCCTCGGCCAGGGTCCGGAGTTCATCCCCGAACTGACCGATCTGGTGACCGCGTACCCGGTGCGGGAACGGCTTGTCGCCGCGCTGATGCGGGCCCTCGCCGCGGCCGGGCGCGGCAACGAGGCGCTGCTGGTGTACCAGCGCACCCGGGAGACCCTGGCCGACACCCTGGGCGTCGACCCCGCGCCGGGGCTGTCCGCGCTGCACGTCGCGCTGCTGCGCGGCGACCTGGAGCAGCGGGAGGAGGATGTTCCGGCGCGGTGGGAGGCGCCCGGGCCGCAGCAGCGCCGGACCAACCTGCGTGCCGAGTTGACCAGCTTCGTCGGCAAGGACGCCGAGATCGCCGCGGTCCGCGAGATCGTCGCCGAGCACCGGCTCACCACCCTGGTCGGGCCGGGCGGCTCGGGGAAGACCCGGCTGGCCACGGAAACCGGGCGTACGCTGCTCGGCGACCTGCCGGACGGGGTCTGGCTGGTGGAACTGGCCGCCCTCGGCGCGGACGGTGACGTGGCGCAGGCGGCGTTCGCCGGGCTCGGGCTGCGGGACGGGCTGCTCGGCGAGGCGCCGTACGTGGAGCCGACGGACCGGCTCATCGCCGCGATCCGGGAGCGGGACGCGCTGCTGATCCTGGACAACTGCGAGCACCTGATCGAGTCGGCGGCGGCGTTCGCCCACCGGGTGCTCGGGGAGTGCCAGCGGCTGCGGATCCTGGCCACCAGCCGGGAACCGCTCGGCATCACCGGCGAGGCGCTGTGGCTGGTCGAGCCGCTGGCCCTGCCGGCGGAGGACGCCGGTCCCGGCGAGATCGGGTCCGCCGCGGCTGTCCGGCTGTTGCGGGACCGGGCGAACGCGGTACGCCGGGACCTCGCGGTCGACGCCCGCACGCTGTCGACGATGGCGCGGGTCTGCCGGGCGCTGGACGGGATGCCGCTGGCCATCGAACTGGCCGCGGCCAGGTTGCGGACCATGTCTCTCGACCAGCTCGCTCACCGGCTGGACGACCGGTTCCGGCTGCTGACCGGCGGGAGCCGGACCGCGTTGCCGCACCACAAGACGTTACGGGCCGTGGTCGACTGGAGCTGGGAGCTGCTCACCGACGCCGAACGGGCGGTCCTGCGCCGGCTCTCGGTGTTCGCCGGTGGGGCGAGCCTGGCGGCGGCCGAGCGGGTCTGCGCCGGTGGCGGGGTCGAGCCGGAGCGGGTGCTCGAGCTGCTCACCGCGCTGGCCGAGAAGTCGCTGCTGCTCGTCGAGGGCGACGCCGCACCCCGCTACCGGATGCTCGGCACCATCAGGGAGTACGCCGGGCACCGGCTGGCCGAGGCGGGGGAGTCGGACCGGACCCGGCGGGCGCACCTCGGGCACTTCGTCGACCTCACCGAAGCCGCGGAACCGCGCCTGCGCCGCGCCGACCAGCTGGACTGGCTGGCCAGGCTCGAGGTCGAACACGACAACATCACCTCCGCGCTGCGGGCGGCGGTCGCGGCCGGCGAGGCGCGGGGGGCGATGCGGCTGGCGGCGGCGGCCGGCTGGTACTGGTGGCTCAGCGGGCACAAGGCCGAGGGCATGGAGCTGATCACCGCGGCCATCGACACGCCCGGCGAGGTGGCCGACGAGATCCGGGCGATGGTGTACGCCCTCACGTCGATGTTCGTCAACTCCGGGCCGGGCGACCAGCACCAGTCGGCGGAGTGGATCCACAAGGCGTACCGGCTGAGCCAGGGCGGTGCCCGGGGTAACCCGCTGCTGGGACTGGTCGTCCCGCTGGAACGCATGCTGCGCACGCCGGGCGCGGTCCTGTCCGCCTGGGAACCCCTGCTGGACAACCAGGATCCCTGGGTACGCGCGCTGGCCCGGCTGCACCTCGGCAAGATGCGGATCATGCTGGGCCATCCCGGGCGGGACGCGGACACGTACCTCGAGACGGCGCTTGCCGAGTTCCGCGCGCTCGGCGAGCGGTGGGGGATCTCGTTCGCCCTGTCCGAGCTGGCGGACCGGATCGCCGTGCGCGGCGAGTTCGCCGAGGCGTGCGCGTACTACGAGCAGGCGGTCGCGGTCGTCACCGAGGTCGGCGCGGTCGAGGATGTCATCCGGATGCGGTCGCGACAGGCCCAGCTGTACTGGCTGCTCGGCGACGAGAAGGCCAGCGCGGCGGCGCTGGCCGAGGCGGGCCGGTGCGCGGAGCGGGTCACCTGGCCGGACGCGCTGGCCCTGCTGGCCCTCGCGAAGGCGGAACTCGCCCGGTGGGGCGGCGACGCCGAGGAGGCGTACGAGCAACTCGGCGTCGCCACCACCCTGCTGGGCGCCGAGGCGGACCGGGCCAACCTCCGGGCGGAGCGGCACGACCTGCTCGGCTACCTGACCGACGATCTCGACGCGACCCGTACCCATCGCGCGGCGGCCTGCGCGGCGGCGGCGGAGGCGGGGCACGCTCCGGTGATCGCGCGGGTGATCGTCGGTGTCGCTGATCTGGCCGTGCGGCGCGAACGGTACGAGCAGGCCGCCGGGCTGCTCGCGGCCAGCGCCGCCGTGCGTGGGCTGCCGGATCGCTGCCACCCGGACGTGGCCCGGATCGAGCGGTACGCGCGCAGCCGCCTCGGCGACGAGGGCTTCGCCGAGGCGGCTGCACAGGGTACGCGGACGAGCTGGTCCGAACTGGTGACGGTGGCGCTCGCTCCATGAGGGCGGCGGGCCGCGACCCGGGGGTCAGGCCGCCGCGCGGCGGATGGTGATGTCGCCGTGCCGGGTGCGGGCGTGGACGGTGACGCTGCCCTCGGACGGTTGGGTGTCCGGCTGGGTCGAGACGGAGTCGCGGACCGACCCGCGCTTGCTGCTGGCGTCCACCCGGGCGGCGGTGCCCGCGCCGATGCCGACCTCGATGTTCCCGGAGTGGTTCGACAGCTCCGCCCGACCGCCCGTCAGCCGGCCGATCCGGATGGCGCCGTCGCCGGTCCGGGCGCTGACGCCGCCGTCGGCACGGTCGATGTCGAAACCGCCGCTGCCGCTGTTGAGGTCGAGGTCGGCGAACGCGTGGCCGATCCAGATCTGCCCGCCCGAACTCGAGAGCCCGACGGCGCCCCCGACCTCGCCGATCCGGGCGGCGACCACGCTGCCCTCGATGTCGGCACGTCCGGCGATGTGACCGATCTCGACCTCACCGGCGGCGACGTTCGCCCGCAGCGCGTTGACCCGGTCCAGCTGGACCCGACCCTTCGCCATGTGCAGTTCGCACTCGCCGAACGAGCCGTCGGCGCGGACGGTGGAGTGCGCGAGGTAGGCGACCAGGCTGGAACCGGCGGGCAGGTCGATGGTGATGGCGACCGAACCGGACTTGTCACCGGAGACGGTCGTCTTGACCGACAGCCGGCCGTCGGCGAAGTCGACCCTGGTCTTGTCGGCGACCCGCAGATCCGAGCGGCTGGCCGGGTCGATGGGTTCGACCAGCACCGTGGTGTCGGTCCGGTCGCTCGCGGTGACCCGTACCCGGGCGCCGGCGACCTGCACGGTGGCGGCGATGGGACCGGGGGTGGTGAAGATGGGCATGAGTTCGCTCCTGTTGTCTGCTGTTCGGCGGGTCTTGGCTGCTGGCTGGCAGGTCATCGGGGTCAGGCCCGCTTCTGGAAGGTGGACCGCGCCCACAGGTAGCCGACGACGGCGATGCCGGCGCACCAGGCGATGGCCGCGATCGCGTCGTGGGTGGACGGTGCGCCGTTGAGCAACCCGCGCAGGGTTTCGATGATCGGGGTGAAGGGCTGGTACTCGGCGAACTGCCGGACGCCCGGGCCCATCTTCTCGGCCGGCACGATCGCGCTGCTGAAGAACGGCAGCATGATCAGCGGTACGGCGGCCAGGCCCGCCGTCTCCGGCGACTTCGCCGACAGGCCCAGGGCGACCGTGAGCCAGCCGGCCGCGGAACCGAGCAGTACGACGAGGCCGACCACACCGAGCCAGTCGAGGAGGCTGGCCGCCGGGCTGAACCCCAGCAGGAAGGCCACCCCGACGAGTGCCGCGATGGCGACCAGGTTGGTCAGCACACTGGCGACGACGTGACCGGTCAACACCGCGCCCCGGGAAACGTCCATGACCTTGAACCGGTTGATGATGCCCTTGGTCATGTCGGAGTTCACCGCTGTCGCGGTGGCCCCCAGCCCGTAGCAGACGGCCAGCAGCATCAGCCCCGGCGTCGCGTAGTCGATGTAGTTGACCCCGACGTCGAAGGCGTCTCCGAAGACGTACACGAACATCAGCGCGATCACGATCGGCATCAGGACCGCGTTGAACACCGAGGTCGGGTTCCGGGCGATGTGTTGGAAGTTGCGCCGCAACATGACGATCGAATGGGACTTGGCACTCATTTCGCAGCCTCCGTGGTGTGGCCCGTCAGGGCGAGGAAAACGTCGTCGAGGTCGGGTGTGCGGACGGTGAACTCCTCGGCGGCCAGCGAGTGCTCGTCGAGCCTGTCCAGCAGGGACCGCAGCGACCGCGTCCCGCCGTCGCTGGGCACCCGCAGGGTGAGCGTCTCGTCGTCGCGGGTGGCGTCGGTGAGGACCCGGGCGGCCGCGTCGAGTTCGGGGGCGGTGCCGAACCGGAGCCGGACGTGGGTACCGGGCATCCTGTGCTTCAGCTCCTCGGGGGTGCCCTGGGCGACCAGCCGGCCCTGGTCGAGTACCGCGATCCGGTCGGCGAGCTGGTCGGCCTCGTCGAGGTACTGCGTGGTGAGGAAGATGGTCACGCCGTCGGCGACCAGGTCGCGGACGATCTGCCACATCGTGCGGCGGCTGCGCGGGTCCAGCCCGGTCGTCGGCTCGTCCAGGAAGATGATCTGCGGGTTGCCGACGAGCGTCATCGCCAGGTCCAGCTTGCGGCGCATGCCGCCGGAGTAGGTCGACACGGGCTTGCGCGCCGACTCCACCAGATCGAACCGTTCCAGCAGGTCCGTGACGACCCGCCGGCCCGGACCGGCAGCCATCCCGTGGAGATCCACCATCAGTCGCAGGTTCTCCTGACCGGACAGCAGGTCGTCCACCGCCGCGAACTGGCCGGTCACCCCGATGGCCGCGCGGACCGCCCTGGCCTCGGTCGCGACGTCCCGCCCGGCGACCCGCACCGTTCCGCCGTCGGCCCGCAGCAACGTGGTCAGCACGTTCACCGTTGTCGTCTTGCCCGCCCCGTTCGGGCCGAGCAGGGAGAAGACCGTGCCCGCCGGAACGTCCAGGTCGATGCCGTCGAGCACCACCCTGTTCCCGAAGGCCTTCCGTAGCCCGGAAACCTCAATCGCTGAATTTCTCATGCGGTCCACGATCGGCACCCGCCCTGTCACCGCCCTGACACGGCTCTGACACGACACCGGGAATTCCGGCGCGGAGGCGTCGTTTCGTCATCTGAACCGGGCCCCAACCCCGTCGCGGGCAGCGCGGACGCCGGCGGTCGTCAACCGACGGAGGAGATCCGTGGTGTCGATGTTGGTCGATGGTTGAAGTCCGGTCTCAATCATCGAGCGATGACTGCGCGCGTACGCCTCCCTACGGTTGGTGTTGTGTTTCCGGTGCGTTACGGAGGCACGCAGGCGCCGTGAAGACGCCACCCAAGCCGACGATCAGTAGGACGGGAGACCCGTGGACACAGACGTCATCGGGGTGGGATTCGGGCCGGCCAACATCGCGCTCGCCATCGCCATGGAGGAGCTGGAGGTACCGCTCGACGCGATCTTCGTCGAGCGACGGCCCCGGCCGGAGTGGCAACCGGGAATGTTGCTCGACGGCTCGGACATCCAGCACCATCCGGCCCGCGACCTGGCCCTGCCGAGCAACCCCCGTAGCCGCTACACATTCTTCAACTACCTGTTCGAAGAGGGCAGGCTGTTCGAGTTCCTCAACCTCGGCCTGCCGTTCCCGCTGCGCAAGGACTACGCCCGGTACGTCTCCTGGGCCGCCAGCCAGGTGTCCGCCCGGGTGCGGTACGGGGTGTCCGCCGAACGGCTGGAGCTGGTCGACGGCCCGGACGGGTCACGGGTGCAGGTCGTCCTGGACGACGGAACGACCGTGCGGGCCCGCGCCGCGGTCGTCGCCCCGGGCCGGCCACCCCGGATCCCGCTGCCCTTCCGGGGGATCGAGGACCCTCGGGTGTTCCACTTCACCAGCTATCTCGACCGCGCCCCGGAGCTGGCCGCGCTGCCGAACCCCAGGATCGCGATCGTCGGGGCCAGCCAGAGCGCGGTGGAGCTGGTGCTCGACAGCGCCCGACGGTTCCCGCACGCGTCGGTGACGAACATCCTGCGCGGCTTCGGCTACCGGCAGAAGGACCTCAGCCCGTTCCACGGCGAGGTCTACTACCCCGAGTTCGTCAACTACTACTTCGGCGCCAGCGAAGAGTCCAAGAGCATGCTGGACCAGCAGCTGCGGTTCACCAACTACTCGGCCGCCGACATCGACGTGCTCCAGGCCCTGTACGCCCAGCTTTACGAGCAGCGGCTCGACGGTGGGAACCGGATCCAGCTACGCCGCAACACCGACATCCTGACCTGCGAGCCGCAGCCCGACGGCGTCCGGCTGACCCTGCGCGAGCAGCACCTCGGCGTGGTCGACGAGATCCAGGCCGACGCGGTGATCCTGGCGACCGGCTTCCTGGACCTCACCAGCGAGAACGAGGAGCTGTTCCTGCCCGCGCTGCTGTCCCCGGTCGCGCCGGCGGTCTCCCGTACCCCGTCGGGACGGGCGGTGATCGGCCGGGACTACCGGATCGGCACCACCGGCGCGCACCTGCCGCCGATCTATCTCAACGGCCTGTGCGAGACCACGCACGGCATGGGCGACGCCGGATCGTTCAGCCTGCTGGCGCTGCGGGCGGCGACCATCGCCGAGAGCCTGCACAAGGCCGTCATCTCGACGGGCGACGCCGCCGGCGGCCGGGTCGAGCGAACGGAGGTTCGGGCATGATCTCCACCCAGTCCGTCGAGGATGTCCGGCTGCGGGTCCGCACCGCGATTCCGGGACCGCGCTCCCGGGAACTGCTCGACCGCCAGGAGGACCGCGAGTCGAGCGCCCGGACCTATCCGCGCCGGCTACCGATCGCGGTACGGCGCGGGTACGGCCCCTACGTCGAGGACATCGACGGCAACGTGTTCATCGACTTCCTCTGCGGTGCGGGTGTGCTGCCCCTGGGCCACGGGCACCCCGAGGTCGTGGACCGGGTCGCCGAGCAGCTCCACGAGCACGTACACGGGCTGGACCTGCCGACACCCACCAAGGACGAGTTCGTCGACGCCACGCTGAGCCTGCTGCCGGAGCGGATGCGGGACCGGATGAAGGTCCACTTCTGCGGGCCCACCGGCGCCAACGCCGTCGAGGCCGCGCTGAAGCTGTGCAAGACCTTCACGAAGCGTACGGACGTGGTGTCGTTCCAGGGCGGCTTCCACGGGTCGACGCACGGAGCCATGGCGGTCACCGGGCTGGTCGGGCCGAAGGCCGCCGTTCCCGGCCGGATGCCCGACGTCCACTTCTTCCCGTACCCGTACTGCCTGCGGTGTCCGCTGTCGCTGAACCCCAGCGACTGCGACACCAACTGCGCCACCTACCTGCGCAAGGCCCTGCTGGACACCCACGGCGGCGTCCCGCGCCCCGCCGCGATCCTGCTGGAACTGGTCCAGGGCGAGGGCGGCGTCATACCCGCCACCGCGGGCTTCGCCCGGGAGGTGGGCCGGCTGGCGAAGGAGCTGGACGTACCGCTGATCGTGGACGAGATCCAGACCGGGTACGGCCGGACCGGTACGTGGTTCGCGTTCGAGCAGTTCGACCTGGATCCCGACGTGGTGCTGCTGTCCAAGGCGGCCGGCGGGATCGGCCTGCCCGTGGCCCTGATGCTCTACGACCGCCGGCTGGACACCTGGCAGCCCGGCGCCCACATCGGCACCTTCCGCGGTCACCAGCTGGCCTTCGCGGCCGGCACCGCCGCCATCGAGGTGATGCGGCGCGACAACATCCTGGAGAACGTGGCACGGCAGGGCGCCTACCTGCGCGAACGGCTGTACGCCCTGGCCGGGCCGTACCGGTTCGTCGGGGAGATCCGCGGGCTCGGGCTGATGCTCGGGATGGAGATCGTGGATCCGGAGAACGGACTGCCGGACCCGGTCCGGGCCGCCGCGATCCAGCGGGCGGCGCTGGCCCGCGGCCTGATCATCGAGCTCGGTGGCCGGTCCGACGCCGTGGTGCGGCTCCTGCCCCCGCTGAACGTGACCCGACCGGTGGTCGACGCCGCCCTGGCGGTGCTGACAGCCGCGTTCGCCGAAGCATGACCCGTCGAGGACCCAACGAGGAGTGGCAGATGCAACACCACTGGCAGGCGGTGGAACCGCGGTACGAGCCGGACTACGACGTGCTCGCCAGACGGCTGCCGCAGTTGGCGAACGAACCGTACGAGGGCGGCGCGTGGGTGATCGTCGAGCCGGGCCGGACGATGTCCGAGCACGTCAACCCCGATCACGAGTCCGAGATCTTCTTCTTCGTGGACGGCAACGGCGTGATGCGGGTGGCGGACCAGGACTACCGGGTCGGGCCCGGCGACATCGTGATCATCCCGCCCGACCAGAAACACTCCCTGACCAACGATGGCACCGCCCCGCTGCGGTCGCTGGCCCTGTGGTGGGGAGCCGAGCACGCTGAGGAGGAAAGCCGATGACCGTAGCGGCGCCGGTGGGTCTCCTGCCGGAATACGACGACCTGCTGCGTCCGGACCTGATCGCCGACCCGTACGAGGTCTACGCCCGGTGGCGGCAGATCGATCCGGTGCACTGGAACGCGCACCTGGACGCCTGGCTGCTGCTGCGCTACGACGACGTGGTCAGCGGCCTGAGCCAGCCGGACCTGCTGTCCTCGGACCGGACCGAGGCGTTCACCGCGCACCTGTCGGAGGCGGAGAAGGAGAAGTTCCACGCCTTCATCGCGGTCCGCAAGCGGATGCTGCTGTACAACGACCCGCCCCGGCACACCCGGTTGCGCCGACCGGTGCAGCGCGGGATGGGCGTACGGCTGGTCAACACGATGCGACCGAAGATCCAGCGGATCGCCGACGACCTGGTGGACGACGTCATCGAGCGCGGCGAGATGGACGGCATCCAGGACATCGGTTACCGCCTGCCGGTGATCGTGAACTCCGAGCTGATCGGCGTGCCGCCGGCCGACCGGGAGAAGGTCAAGGACTGGACCGCGGACTTCATCGCGGCGATCAACGCGGGCGGCGCGAACGTCGGCACCAACGACCTGGAACGCGGCCAGAACGCGGTGCTGGCGATGGGCGAGTACTTCCCCGAGCTCGCCCGGCGCAAGCGGGAGGAGCCCGGTGAGGACCTGTTGTCCTCCCTGGTCCACCGCCAGGAGCAGCCGATCGGCGACGACGACCTCATCGCCACCTGCATCGTGCTGATGTTCGCCGGTCTGGAGACCGCGCTGAATCTCGTCGGCAACGGGCTGCTCGCGCTGCTGCGGCACGAGGACCAGCTGCGGCAGCTGCGGGCCGACCCGTCGCTGACGCCCAACGCGGTGGAGGAGATCCTCCGCTACGACGGTCCGCTGCACCTGGTGGGACGCCGGGCGACCCGCACGTTCGAGTTGCGCGGCCGGACCATCCGGGCCGACGACAAGGTGCTGGTGATGCTCGGCGCGGCCAACCGCGATCCGGAGATGTTCCCCGAGCCCGACCGGCTGGACATCCACCGCCATCCCAACCAGCACGTGTCGTTCAGCCACGGTGTCCACTACTGTCCGGGCGCGGAGCTGTCCCGCATCCTCGGGCAGGCCGCCTTCGACACCATCCTGCGGCGGATGCCGGACCTGCGGCTCGGCGACGGCGAGCTGGAGTACCAGCCCAACCTGTCGTTCCGGGGGCTGCGCACGCTGCCGCTGCGGTTCACGCCCGGTCCCCGGGTGGCGACCCGGTGACCACAACGGCCGACGTCGTCGTCATCGGCGCGGGGGTGGTGGGCGCGAGCATCGCCTACCACCTCGCCGCGACCGGCGCGCGGGTGGTCGTCCACGAGGCGGGCGCGATCGCCTCGGCCGGGTCGACGGTCAGCTCCGCGGGGCAGGTCCGGATGTACCACCCCGACCCGGCCGACGCCGAACTGGCCGTGCGCAGCCTGCCCACGTTCCTGAACTGGTCGGACACCGTGGGCGGCTCCTGCGGATTCCAGCGGACCGGGTTCGTGTTCCTGGCCCGCGCCGGCCGGGGCGCCGACGTGGCGGGCGTGGTGGACTGGCTGTCCGGGCGCGGTGTCGACAGCCAGGTCCTCACCCCGGGACAGTGCCGGCAGCGGTATCCGGCGTTGCTCCTCGACGGAGTGGACACCGTCGCGTACGAGCCGGCCGGCGGGTACGCCGATCCGGCGCGGACCATCCGCAGCCTGCTCGACGCGGCGCGGCGGCACGGTGCCACCGTGCGGGCCGGTGACCCGGTGCGGTCGCTGATCCACCGGGCCGGTGTGGTCACCGGGGTCCGCTCGGCGACGTCGGAAACCCATGCCCGGCACGTGGTGGTCGCGACCGGGACCTGGGCCCCGGACCTGCTCACCGACCCGCCGGTGTCGCTGCCGCTGCTGTCCAGGGCGGTCGGCTGGTGCGTGGTGGCCACCTCCACCGTGCCGGCCTCCACCGGCCCGGCGGAGGCCGGGCCGGTGCCGGTCACCATCGACGACGGGGCGGGCACCTATTTCCGGCCGGACGGCCCGGGCCGGGTGCTGCTGCGGGCGGTGCTCGACGGCACCACGGTCAGCCCGGGGGAGGGGACCGTCCCGCCGGACGTCGTCGCGGCCTCCGTGCGGCGCGCCGGCCGGCGGCTGGCGGCCGTCCGGGAGGCACCGCTGCTGGGCACGCGCGTCGAGTACGAGGCGTACACGCCGGACGAGCGACCGCTGATCGGGCCGGTGGCCGAGGTCGGCGGGCTCTACCTGGCGACCGGCTTCAGCGGTGGCGGGTTCAAGGCGGCACCGGCGGTCGGTGAACTGGTGGCCGCCGAGCTGCGCGACGGGGAGGTCCGCGAGGAACTCGCCCGGTACCGGCTGGACAGATTCGACCACGCGACACGGTCGTGAACTGAGCCACGGCGCAGTGGCTCACAAAACGGAAGAAGACAGACGATGATTCGTCACCTCAGAGACCTGCTGACCGTGCCTCGCGCGTTCACCGGCGCGGTGCGCGACGGGCTTGACCGCATGCGCGAGGACATTCAGGTGGTGCGGGAGAAGGATCCCGCCGCGAGTTCCACCATCGAGGTACTGCTGTACCCGCACATCCACGCCCTGTGGCTGCATCGCGTGGCACACCTCGGTTACCGGCGTGGCCACCGGACGACCGCGCGCGCCATCGCCCTGTTCGGCCGGTTCGTCTCCGGTGGCATCGACATCCATCCGGGGGCGCGCATCGGCCGGCGGTTCTTCATCGACCACGGCGCCGGTGTCGTCATCGGGGAGCACGTGGAGATCGGTACGGACGTGATGCTGTACCACCTGGTGACGCTCGGCTCGATCGGCTGGTGGCGGGACATCGCCCGGGGCCCGGGGGCCAAGCGGCACCCGACCGTCGGCGACAGCGTCGTGCTCGGTACGGCGGCGACGGTCCTGGGACCGGTCACCATCGGCGCGGGCAGCCGGGTCGGCTCGCACGCCGTGGTGCTCAGCACCCTCCCGCCGGGTTCGCGGGTGCCGACCGGGCAGGTCGTCCGGGCCGGACGGTCCCAACCCGGGGGCCAGGACGCGGTGGACACCGTCGACGGGATGCCGCCCGAGGAGCCGTTGAACGGCTTCCAGCCGGATCTCAACGGAATCCGCCCCCACCTGATCGAGACCGGAAGGAGCAAGGACCATGGCTGACCTGACCGGGCACGTTCTGGTCAACTGCGCCCCACCCAACCCGAACGGGGATCTCCACCTGGGCCACCTGTCCGGGCCGTTCCTGGGCGCGGACGTGCTGCGTCGGCACCTGGCCTCGCGGGGGGTGCCCGCCAGCTACGTCAGCTACACCGACGACCACTCCTGCTACGTGCCCCGCCGGGCCGCCGAACTCGGCTGGACCCCGCGGGAGACGGCGTTCCGCTTCACCCGTCGCATCGAGCAGACCCTCGCGTTGGCGGGCATGTCACCCGACTGCTACTCACACCCCCACCGCGAGCCGCGGCACGACGACACGGTCCAGCGGCAGTTCCTGCGGCTGCGCGACCGTGGCGCCGTGGTGGAACGGACCATGCCGACGCCGTACTGCCTGGTGTGCGAGCACTTCGTGTACGAGGCGTACCTGCGGGGGCGGTGCCGGTTCTGCGGCCTGCCCTGCGACGGCACCTACTGCGAGGACTGCGGCTACCCGCAGGACCCCGAGGGGGTACGGGAGGGAAGGTGCATCACCTGCGGCACCGAGCCGGTCTGGCGGGACAGCCGCCGCTGGGTGGTGCCGCTGGGCGAGTACACCGACCGCCTGGCCCGGCTGTACGAGGGCGCGGAGTGGTCGCAGCGGGTCCTCGACTACTGCGAGAAGCTGCTCGCCAGCGGGCTGCCCGACGTCCCGATCAGCCGGATCGACGGGTACGGCATCCCGGTGCCGTTGACCGGTTGGGAGGGGCACGTCCTCGACACCTGGTTCAGCGGGATCTTCGGATACCAGGCGGCCACGGACGGTCACAACGCGGCCCTCGGTCTCCCGGGCGAGGGGCAGCGGCTCTGGTCGGATCCCGGCACCACCCTCGTCCAGTTCATCGGCTTCGACTGCAGCTTCTCCCACGCGGTGCTGTGGCCCGCGCTGTTGATCGCGCTCGACCAGCCCGTCCTGCCCCGGCACATCGTCAGCAACGAGTTCTACTACCTGGAGGGGGAGAAGTTCTCCACCAGCCGGGGACACGCCATCTGGGGCGCCGACTTCCTCAACGAGATGCCGGCCGACGCGGTCCGGTTCCATCTCTGCCGCACCCGGCCGGAGTCCGACCAGACCAACTTCCGGCGCGCGGAGTTCGACCGCACCCTGCGGGAGGTGCTGTCCGGGTTGGACGGTTGGACCGGCGGTTTCGTCGAACTCCTGGCCGAGGCGTCCGGGTCCGTCGTGCCGGACGTCGCGGTGGCCGACCACCCGGGCCAACTGCGCGGGCTGGCCGACCGGCTCCGGACGGAGACCGCGGCGGCGCTGGACCCGGCCCGGTTCTCCCCGCGGCGCGCCGCGGCCGTCGTGGTGGAGACCATCGAGCGGGCCGGGGCCGAGCTGCGTACCCTGCGGGCCGGTACGCGCGGCGACGGTCCGGAGGTGTCCCGCGCGCTGGCCGGCCACGCGGAGCTGCTCGCGACGCTCGCCGCCGTGTCGGCGCCGCTGCTGCCGGTCTGGGCCGGCAGCGTGCAGCGCCAGTGGGGTCTGCCCGGCACGGCGGACGGCACACCGGCGTGGCCGGTTCCCGGTACCCGCCTGCTGCCCGGCGGACGTTCGATACCGGCCGGACACCACCCGGCGTTCGGGCGGTCGTGACCCCCGTGTCGACGGGCTCCCGGGTCGACGGCTCGGTGGCGGTCGCGCTGGCCGGCACCGTCGTCGGGGTCGGCGCGCTGTTCCTGCCCGGGTACGCCCGCGCCGGCCTCGCGGGGAACGCGCCGATCGCCTGGGCGTACCAGCTGGTCTGCGGCGGGTTGCTGGTCGTCGGGCTGGCCCTCGCGCGCCGGGTCGCCCGGCCCGGCGTGCCGGTGGCCGAGCTGGCGGCGGCCATCCTGGGCAGCGTCGCGGGTCGGGCGGTGCGGTGGTGGTACCTGGTCGGGGTGAGCGTGGGGCAGGGCGTCGTCGCCGTCGTCGGCGGGTGGTTCGCCGCCTCGGCGCTCGATTGGCCCACGGCCTGGCCGGTCGCCGCCGCGCTGGTCCTGGCGGTGGCCGCCGCGCTGGCGTCGGCCGGCTGGTCGGGGGCGACCGTGCCGGCCCCGGTGACGCTGGTGGTCACCGCGCTGACCGGGTTGCTGGTCGCCGGCCTGACGCCGGCGCCGGACGGGTCTGTCCCGCCGGCCGGTGGGCTCGCCGCGATCGGCGGGGTGACGTTCATGCTGCTGTTCGCGTTCGTCGGGTGGGAGGCGACCGCCCGGCTGGTACGCCCCTCGGCCGCCAACCGGGTCGGCCTCGGTCTCGGCGTCGTGCTGGTGGCCGTGGTGTATCTCGGCACGGCGGTGCTGGCCGGCGCGGACGCCGGTGGGTGGCGGCCGGGCTGGGCCGCCCGGGTGGGCGCGGGGCTCGCCGCCCTGCTCTGCACCGTGGCCTGTGTCCGCAACCTCACCACGGTCGCCGCGCTCGGCACGACGGTGTTCCCCCGGTCCCGTACCGCGGCGGGCCGGTTGGGGGTGACGGCCGTCGGCGCCGTGGTGGCCGGCCTCGGGCTGGCGCTGGTCGCCACGCACCACCTGAGCGTCGTCGATGTGCTGGCGGTGCCGAACGCGATGGCCCTCGCCGTGTTCCTGACCGCGGCGGTGACCGTGCTGCGGACCGGTCCGGCCGTGGCCCGGGGGTGTGCCGCCCTCGCCCTGCTCGGCTACGCGGTTCTCGTGCCGTTCGGCTGGCCGGCCGTCCTGCTGCCGGTGTCGTTGCTGCTGGTCACCGCGCTGCGGGCCGCCGTGCCACGGCGGGCCGGGCCGTGGACCGTACGGCCGGTCCGAACTTCCGATCATCCAAGCTAGACCACCACTGCCAGGAGGTTGACGTGCCACTGATCACAAGGGGTTCGCTGGATCAGTTCACCGCATCCGCCACCGACCCGCGGGTGCGTGACCAGGGCCTCGTGGATGCCCACTCGTTCGCGGTGTTCCGGGAGGTGACCCGGCAGTTGCAGCCCGTGGCTCTCGACTTCACCCGGTCCATCGCCGCGCGGGGACTGGAACTGTCCGACGTCGAGCTGCGGCCGGACAGCCGGGTCATGCTGCGGCGGGTCGGCGAGGTGGACCACCCGGTGTACCTGCTCGGCTGGTGGTGGGACCTGGCTGGCGGCGGCCCCACGGTGGTCCCGGCGCCGGCCGACGCCAAGGACTGGTCGCTGTCGCTGGACGCGGACGGTGTCCGGCGACTGCCCGGCCCGGTGCGCCTGGCCGACCCGGACCGGCCGGTCGTGGGCGGTCTGGCGGTCCGGTTGATCCCCTGGCAGGCCGAGCCCGGGACGGACCCGGCGGCGCTCGTCAGCGAGGTGGCGGAGGCCATGCGGCACACCACGCTGGCCGGCACCCTGGACATGCTCAGCGCGGCGTCGCACACCACGATGGCGACCGTGATCGCGGTACGTCAGGCCGCGGCGGCCCTCGGTCCGGAGATCGCGCCGGTGCTGCGCGCGCTGTGCGGCGACTACATCGATCTCTTCGAGGGCTTCTACCCGGCGGCCGGACCGGAATCCGTCGCGGAGCGCAACGAGGGATACCAGAGCGTTGTCACGCTGCGCGCGTTGGCCGGGTAGCGCGTCGGCATGACTATTCGATTTGTGAAATTGCACAGCGGTGGACGAAGCTTTCTGGTGGTCAATGTCGTGGACAGCCACGGGGAGGAGGGCAAGAATCTGGCCTTGGCGCTCTGCGGTGAGCTGGTGGGCGGGGCCGGATTGGCAACGATACGTAATGATGGATTGATTGGATTTCGGATCGAATGCTTTCAACCGGATGGTTCACCCCTGTGGCCCGACGGGGTCCTCGGCGGCCCGTTCATCGCCTGCGCCGCCTACGGCATCCATGATCGATACGGGCTGCGCGACCCCGTGTTGCTCTGGCACAAGCAGCGTCACGCAGCAGAGGTACGAAAAAATGTGGTACGGATCACGGCCGCCCCGGGCCCGGCCGGTGTCCGCCCCAACCCGGGCCGTTCGCGCAGTTACCCAGTGGTAGCGCTCTTCGAAGGCGAGGTCACCTGGCCACCACCGCGGTTGGGTTCCGCGGGTGCGTTTTCATGATTAAGAACCGAAATGTCCATTGACGTGTTACAATTTGAATGCAGTCCGGTTACTGACTCTTGCTACTATCGATGAATGCGTTCACGATCGATCATCCCATTGAATGCAGGAGCCGTTGAGCACGGGGGAAGTGATCTGGACTTCGGTGGTCCAGGCGCGGGGTGGACGACCATTCACAGACCGTGGCTCGGGACGCGACAAACCTCATCGTTACCAGTGGCTGCGCCGCTCGACCCCCGGCTGATCGACTCGCAGCGGTGGATCGACTCGCAGCGACCAGTCGGCTCGGATCGGGAGTGCCGCTGATGGCCCTGTCGTCCGGCACGCTGACCGTCGTTGTCTTCCACGAGTTCGACCTCACCCGCGCCGGCCTGCGGGCGGTCATCGACGCCGAGCCTGACCTGGCCGTCCTCGGGGACACCGGGCAGGTCGACCAGATGGTCGGGATGGTCGGCCAACTCCGTCCCGATGTGTTGATCACCTCCCTGGGCGCGATCGACGAGTTCGGACCCTCCGGCCGGCTACGCGACTACTGGCGCCGCCGGCCGCCGGTGGTTGTCCTCGTCGACGACTGCGACGAACCCGCGCTGATCCGGACCCTGCGTCTCGGGCTGCGCGGGATCGTCCGCAACGACCACCTGGGGCGCTTCGTCGTCGACGCCGTCCGGGCCGTCGCACAGGGGGACGCCTTCCTGGCGCCCGCGGCCACATCCTTCCTGCTCGATCGGCTGGTCGAGTCCCTCCCGGACGCCGAGGCCGTGAGCCGGATCCAACACGCCGAACTGACCAGCCGCGAACGGGAGGTGCTGCGCCTGGTTGCCGAGGGCCTGACCACGAGCGAGATGGCGATCAAGCTCGGCGTGACGGCGGGCACGGTCAAGTCGCACCTTTCCCGGGTGCTCGGCAAACTCGGGATGCGCGAGCGGGGCCAGGCCGCCGCGCTCGCCCACCGGGCACGCATCACTCATGACGGGAAGGCGTCCGCCCTGCGGCGCCGGGCCGGGTAGCCGGGCTCGCCACCGCCGCCACCCGTTCACTCGCCCCGACGGTCGGAGCCGACTCCGCCGGGGAGAAGACGACGAAGACGTCGAGGTCTTCGGTGATCGTGTGGAAGCGGTGCTCCACCCCGGCGGTCACGTACACCACCGAACCCGGCCCGACCGCGGTGTCCCGCTCGCCGACCGTCATCCGTGCCTGCCCGCGCAGCACCAGGTACAGCTCGTCCTCCTGGTGTGGACGTTGCGGGTCGGTACCACCGGCCGGCAGGCGGTAGATCCCCGCGCTCATCGCGGCGGTGCGGAGGAATTCCAGGTAGGGCGGTGATCCCCCGCTCCACGACCGGATGAGTTCGTCGACCTCGTGCAGTTCCATCAGCTCTCCACGGTCTGGCTGACCGGCAGCGGCCGGGCGTCCTCCCGGGGCGGCCGGCCGCGCCGGCTCCACCGCCGGTAGGCCAGGGCGAGCGCGGCGACGATGAGCGGGATGACGAGAGCCACCCCGGCGAACGGCAACAGCACGACGCACAGCAGCGCGGCGATGGTGGCGAGAACCCGGCGGCCTCCGGTCAGCAGTCGCATCCCGGCCAGCATCGCCGCGATGTAGGTGAGGATGACCAGGGAGGTGGGCACCTTCAGCAACGCCTCGGGTCCCCAGTCCAGCAGGTAGCTCGCCAGCAGGCAGAGCCCCGCGTACCCGCCGACGATCAGCACGGACGTGAGTGGAACTCCGCGACCGCTGACCGTGGCCAGTGGCCGGGGGAACGCGCCGTCCCGGCCCAGGGCGTAACCCAGTCGGGACGTGGCGGCCACGAAGGCGTTCGCGGTGCCCACCGCGATCAGCAGGGCGATCGTCGAGGCGATCGCGCCGACGGCGGAGGTCGACGATCCCGCCAGCAGCCGGGCGATCACGGTCCGGTTCAGTTCGTCGGTGCCGTAGGTGCCGGTACCGATGGCCGCGACGGCGACCCCGGCGAAGAGCACGGTGATCAACGCGACGCTGATCACCGTGCTGCGCGGGACGTCCCGGGCCGGGTCCCGGAACTCCTCGCTCAGATGCGTGATCGCTTCCCAGCCGAAGAACGCGAAGAAGAGGATGACGCCGGCCGAGCCGACCGCGGTCCAACCGTGCGGCGCGAACGGCGTCCAGCGTTCGGCCTCCATCTGCGGCACGGCGACCAGGACCGCGGCCACCAGCAGGACCGCGACCGTGGCGCTGAACAGCAGCTGCAGGCGCGCGCTGACCCGCAGGCCCCAGGCGTTGGACAGGGTGGCGACGGCCAGGATGGCGGCGGACAGCACGTAGATCCCGCCGTTGCCCAGCCCGAGGTACGGCCCGGCGTAGTAGGCACCGGTCAGGGCGACGAGCGCCTGCGCGGTGGCCGCGCCGATGAAGTAGAACCATCCCGCCACCGCGCCGGCGGCCTCGCCGAAGGCGCGGGTGACGTAGGTGGCCACTCCGCCGGCGTCCGGGATGCGGCTGGCCAGAGCGGCGAAGGTCAGCGCCAGCGGGATCCCGAGCATGGCGTCGAAGAGCCAGGCCACCACGGACGCGGGGCCGGCCATCGTCGCGCTCACACCCGGCAGCAACAGCACGCCCGCACCGATCACCGCGCCGAGATAGAGCGCGACCCCCTGGGGAAGAGAGATCGTCCGCCGCAGTTGATCTTGCTGCATCTGCTCCTCCTCGGGGACGATGCCATTGCGCTTCGCGGAGCATACAGTTGAGGTCGGCCCGGGTTCAACACTAGCTAACGGAGTTGCAGGTGTCGCAGATGGACGAGCGTCCGGTTGACCTGGGGCGGATCCAGGACTTTGTCAACACGCTTGATCTGCGCCGGTTCGTCCGGCACGGCCGGCCGCTACAGGCGGGCGACGCGCTGTCCACACCCGCCGCGCTCGCCGACTGGCTCGTCGCGGCGGGTCTGCTGCCCGGTCCGGCGACCGCCGATGACTCGGACCTCCGGCTGGCCCACACCCTCCGCGCCATGCTGCGGGCGGCGACCGTCCAACCCGGCGAGCCGACGCGGGAGCCGCCTGATGCGCGGCCGTCTGCGCTGGAGCCGCTGGCGCCGGCGGCCCTGGACCAACTGCTGCGCGTCCGCTTCCCGCCGCACGCGGCACCGACCCTGCTTCCCGCCGTCTCCGGCGTAGCGGGAGCCCTCGCGCTGATCCTCGCCGGTGCGGTGGCTGCCGGCGTGAACGGTAGCTGGCGGCGGCTGAAGATGTGTCCCGCGCCGGACTGCCAGTGGGTGTTCCACGACCGTTCACGACCGGGCAACGGACGCTGGTGCGACCCCGACCGGTGCGGCAATCGGATGAAGACCCGTGCCTACCGGGTCCGGGCCGCGAGCAGGAAGGTCCGATGACCGGTGCGGAGCGGGTGGGTCAGCCGGCCGCCCACCTGCGCACGTGCTCTGGTACGGGAATGCCCTCCGGCATCCGCGGATCGGGAACCGGGGTCCCCCAGGAGACCGTCCGGGGTACGACGCCGGCCCAGATCGGCAGCGCGTAGTCGTCCTCGTCGTCGATCGGCGGTCCCTGGCGGATCTTGACTGATGCCTCGGTCAGGGGCAGGGCGAGCACGAGCGTGGCGGCCAACTCCTTACGGGTCGGTGCCCGCACCGCCGTCCACTGTCCAGGGGCGAGCTGTTCGGAGATCGCCCGCAGCCCGGCCAGCTGCTCGTCCGGATCGGTCACCTGCCGGACCACCCCGTAGATCATCGCCGACCGGTAGTTGACGGACTGGTTGAACGCCGAGCGCGCCAGGACGATGCCGTCGAGATGGGTCACGGTCACGCAGACCTGCTCGGCATGGCGCAGTGACCGCGCGCCACTCGATCCGTGCAGGAAGAGCGTGTCGTCGATCCGGCCGTACCCGGTCGGCACCACCATCGGCGCGCCGTCGATGACGAGTCCGAGATGGCAGATCAGGCCGGCGTCGAGGACCGCGTACAGGTCGGCGGGATCGGTGCGCCCCCGCTCCTTGGCGCGACGCAGCGTCGTGCGTTCGGTCGCAGATAGCATTCTCACAACGTAGGGAGAGGATCGGTGCGGCGCCACCCAACAGGTCAGCGGTGCTGGAGGAAGTCGAGCACCCGCCGGGTGAGCAGGGCGGCGGCCTCCGGGTCGTACGACGGCAGGCTGGAGTCGGCGAACAGGTGCCGGTCGCCGGGATAGAGGAAGAGTTCGGCCTGGTCGGTCGAGCCGACCAGGGCGCGGGCCGCGTCCAGGTCGCCGTCCTCCTCCGTGAACAACGGGTCGGCGTCCATCCCATGGACCTGCACCGGTACGCCGTCCGGCCAGGCGGTCCCGAACTCCGAGACGGGCAGGCACCCGTCGACCAGCAACGCCCCGCGGGCGCCGGGCCGGGTCTGCGCCAGCTTCTGCGCCGGCATGACCCCCAGGGAGAAGCCGGCGTAGACCACCTCGGCGGGAAGCTCGTCGGCGGTCCGTACACCCCGGTCGAGCAGGTCGTCGAAGCCGACCTGCCGGGCGTACCCGATGCCCTCGTCCAGGCCGTCGAAGGTACGGCCGTCGTACAGGTCGGGCGTGTGCACGGTGTGCCCGGCCTTCCGCAGCTCGTCGGCGAAGGCGTGGAAGCCCTCGGTCTGCCCTTGCGCGTGGTGGAACAACAGCACCCCAGCCATGTGACCCTCCTCGGTCTCGTCCCGGTCGCCCTTCGGGCGGCCGGCGGCTCATCGGTCCCGCGCACGAGCCGGCGCCGATCTTGCCCGAACCCTCCGACACTTTGTGCCATCCGCCTCGACCCGGTGGATGAGCGGGCTGTGGCCCGCTACCGGCTGCCGACACCGATGGGCGCTCCGAGGCGCTCCGACGGCGATCATGGTCGCCACGCCGTCGGGCGGTCTCGTCTGATGAGCGGTTGGCCGCTGTTGGGGAAGAAAAAATGGCTTTGCTGCCTGTATGACCGTTTTGTACCTATACGATAACGATCGCGTATAGCTGAGGGGACGGGCGAACGCGATTGGACGGCCGCGCTGGAGGGGAACCGTGGGGAAGAGGAAGGTACGGAACCGGCAAGCAAGCCCCAAACAGGTCACGGCCGTCTCGGGTCTGAGTTCGCTTCTCATGATGGCCGGAATGACCGCAGGTGTCAGCCCTGCTCACGCGGCCGAGGTGGTTCACCGGGCCCGCGCGGAGCGTGCCCAGCTCGGTACGCCTGGGCCGTTCGGGCAACTGCGCGCCTGGCAGCCCTCCGTGCCCCTCGTGCGAGACGATGGCCCCGACGGATGGATCGGGCCACAGGGCTGGCAGTGGCAGGACAATGGGCCGGATTGGCACGGCCGCGGCGGCAAGGTAGGTCCGCAGGGTGCGCAGGGTGCGCAGGGTGCGCAGGGCGTTCAGGGTGCTACCGGTGCTCAAGGCACGCAGGGCTTCCAGGGTGATACCGGTGCTCAGGGCGATACCGGTGCGCAGGGTTTCCAGGGCGATACCGGTGCGCAGGGTGCGCAGGGTTTCCAGGGCGATACGGGTGCGCAGGGTGCGCAGGGCGCTACCGGTGCTCAAGGCACGCAGGGTTTCCAGGGGACGCAGGGTTTCCAGGGCGATATGGGCGCTCAGGGTGCCCAGGGTGATGTCGGTGCTCAAGGTGCGCAGGGTGCGCAGGGTTTCCAGGGGACGCAGGGTTTCCAGGGCGATATGGGCGCTCAGGGCGCCCAGGGTGATACCGGTGCGCAGGGCGTTCAGGGTGCTACCGGTGCTCAAGGCACGCAGGGCTTCCAGGGTGATACCGGTGCTCAGGGTGCGCAGGGCTTCCAGGGGACGCAGGGCGTGCAGGGCGCTATCGGTGCTCAGGGTCCGCAGGGTTTCCAGGGCGATACGGGTGCTCAGGGTGCGCAGGGTTTCCAGGGCGATACGGGCGCTCAAGGCGCGCAGGGCTTCCAGGGGGATACCGGTGCGCAGGGCGCTACTGGTGCTCAGGGTGCGCAGGGCGTTCAGGGCGCTACTGGTGCTCAGGGTGCGCAGGGTTTCCAGGGCGATACGGGTGCGCAGGGTGCGCAGGGTGATACCGGTGCCCAAGGCACGCAGGGCTTCCAGGGGGATACCGGCGCGCAGGGTGCGCAGGGCGCTACCGGTGCTCAAGGCACGCAGGGTTTCCAGGGGACGCAGGGTTTCCAGGGCGATATGGGCGCTCAGGGCGCCCAGGGTGATATCGGTGCTCAAGGTGCGCAGGGTGCGCAGGGTGCGCAGGGTTTCCAGGGCGATACGGGTGTGCAGGGCGCTACCGGTGCCCAGGGCGCGCAGGGCTTCCAGGGCGATACCGGCGCTCAGGGTGCGCAGGGTTTCCAGGGCGATACGGGCGCTCAGGGCGCCCAGGGTGATACCGGTGCGCAGGGTGCGCAGGGCGTTCAGGGTGCTACCGGTGCTCAAGGCACGCAGGGTTTCCAGGGCGATACGGGCGCGCAGGGTGCGCAGGGTGCGCAGGGTGATACCGGCGCTCAGGGTTCGCAGGGTTTCCAGGGGACGCAGGGCGTGCAGGGTGCTACTGGTGCTCAGGGTGCGCAGGGCTTCCAGGGCGATACGGGTGCGCAGGGTGCGCAGGGTGCGCAGGGTGATACCGGCGCTCAGGGTTCGCAGGGTTTCCAGGGGACGCAGGGCGTGCAGGGTGCTACCGGTGCTCAAGGCACGCAGGGCTTCCAGGGCGATACGGGTGCTCAGGGTGCGCAGGGTTTCCAGGGGACGCAGGGCGTTCAGGGCGCTACTGGTGCTCAGGGTGCGCAGGGTTTCCAGGGCGATACGGGTGAGCAGGGCGCTACCGGTGCGCAGGGTGCGCAGGGTTTCCAGGGGACGCAGGGTGTTCAGGGTGCTACTGGTGCTCAGGGTCCGCAGGGTTTCCAGGGGACGCAGGGCGTGCAAGGCGCTACCGGTGCTCAGGGTCCGCAGGGTTTCCAGGGCGTTACGGGTGCGCAGGGCGTTCAGGGTGCTACTGGTGCTCAGGGTCCGCAGGGTTTCCAGGGCCCACAGGGTGCGCAGGGTGCTCAGGGCGCGCAGGGCGCGCAGGGCGCCGGCTTCGGCAGCGCGTACATCCGGACGGCCTCGGTGGGTTCCGGCACCCAGAACATCAGCTGCGACGCGGGCGACGTCGCTACGGGTGGTGGCTTCAACAATCCCACCGGATCGATTCTCGCTAGTCGCCCGATCCCTGGGACGAACGGTTCTCTGCCGACCGGATGGCAGGCCAACTTCACGAACGCCGGCAATGACATCTACGTCGTGTGCGCGAACGTCACGCCGTGATCCCGAGGCAAGCCGACAGGACGATCGACAGGAAGAGGAAGACAGTGAAGATGCGACAGGTGTTCAGCACACTTGCCTGCGGCGCTGTGCTGTTGGCCGGGGCGGGCGCGTGCAGCGACGACAAGACGCCCACGGCCAAGGATCCCAGCGATGCCGCCGCCGCGCCGGGGGCCGAGCAGGCCGACCCGGCGGCGCTGGTCAAGCAGGGTATCGAGCAGGGACAGGCTGGTAAGCCCGATGAGGCGAAGGCCACCTTCGAGAAGGTGCTCGCCATCCAAGGGGACAACAAGTTCGCCTGGTTCAACCTGGGCTATCTCGCCCAGTCACGCAACGCGATCGACGAGGCGATCACCGACTACGACAAGGCTTTGGGAATCGACAACTCGTACCGACCGGCGATGTACAACAAGGCCATGCTGCTGGAGGAGACGAAGCCGGACGAGGCGGTCGCGCTGTACCGCAAGATCACTGAGGCCAACGAGAGTGCTTCCACCGCGTACCTGCGGTTGGGTCTTCTGCTGGTGAAGCAGGACGACCGCCACGGAGCCAGGGACGCCTTCAAGTCCGCGCTCGACCTCGACTCGAGCCTGGTCACGGCGGTTCCCGCCGAGTTCCGTACCAAGAAGTCGGCGAGGTGATCGTTCGGTGAAGACGCCACACGTCACGGTTTTCACCGGTAGCAACCGGACCCGTTTCCTCGACGAGTGCCTGCAGTCGTTGCTGGCGCAGACGTACTCGGACTGGGAGTGGGTGGTGATTCTCAACCAGGGGACCCGGTGGCGCCCCGAGGCGAACGATCCACGGATCCGCCTCGTGGTCCGGGACGGACTGGTCGGGGTCGGAGCGGTGAAGCGGCAGGCCTGCGCGGAGGCGTACGGGGACATCCTCGTCGAACTCGACGACGACGACCTGCTCAGCAGCGACTGCCTGGCGGAGATCGTTACGGCCTTCGCGGCAAACCCGGCGGTGGGCTTCGTCTACAGCGACACGGCCCAGATCGGGGAGGACGGTGGCCGGGATGACTCCCGGTTCGCCGCCGCTCACGGGTGGCGCTACCGCGACGAACGGGTCGACGGGCGCGAGGTGTTGGCCTGCCATTCGCTGGAGCCGACTCCACACAACGTCAGCTACATCTGGTACGCCCCGAACCACGTCCGGGCGTTCCGCCGGGATGTGTACGAGAAGGTGGGCGGGTACGACGAGGAACTCGATGTGGCCGACGACCTCGACCTGATGTGCCGGCTGTACCAGGCCGCCGAGTTCCACCACATCCCGAAGTGTCTCTACCTGCAACGGATACACGCCAGAAACACCCAGCGCGATCCGGAGTTCAACGCGCGCATCCAGCGGCGGTCGGTGGAGATATACGACCGGAACATGCAGCTCAACGCGTTGGCCTGGGCCAAGCGGCGGGATCTGTTGGCCCTGGACCTCGGCGCGGCGCACAACAAGCCGGAGGGTTTCCTCGGGCTGGACCGCCGACCCGGCGAGAGTGTGGACATCATCTGCGATGTCAGCAAGGGGATCGACCTGCCGGACAACAGCGTCGGGGTGATCCGGGCGGTCGACTTTCTGGAGCACGTCCCGGACAAGATAGCCATCTTCAACGAGTTGTACCGGATCCTCGCCCCGAACGGACTGCTGCTGTCGCTGACGCCCAGCACGGACGGGCGGGGCGCGTACCAGGACCCGACGCACGTCGCGTTCTACAACGAGAACTCCTTCTGGTACTTCACCAACGAGCGGTACGCGCGCTTCGTACCGGAGATCCGGTGCCGGTTCCAGCTGTCCCGCCTGGCCACGTACTTCCCGACCGATTTCCACAAGGCCAACAACATCCCGTACGTCGTCGCGAACCTGATCGCGGTGAAGGACGAGGTACGCAACGGAGGTGTGTTGACGATCTGAGCGCGTACGTTTCCGAGCGGGCGGTCGGTGGGTATGCGGTGATCAACGGATCGCTACGAACAACCGAAGGGGTAACCAACCATGGTCAATGCCCGAGTCACCGGAACCGTCCGCGTCGAGGGTGAGGTACGGCGATGAGCACCTCGGCGACACCGGCCACCGTGGCGGACTGCCTGCGCGTCGGTACCGGATTCTCGCAGGGGGACCGCAACTGGATCGTCGAGCAGTTCGGGACCCTGGACGCCCGGCTGGCCGCGTTCCCGGTGGACGGGACCGAGCTTGAGGTGACGGTCAAGGACCGGGCGGCCAGGGGACAGAAGGTGACCCTGGAGTGCTGGATCGCCGGTCGACCCAAGATCGTGACCACCTCCAGCGAGGAGGACCTGCGGGCCGCGCTCAACGACTGCCGCGACGACCTGCGGCGGCGGCTCAACGACTCGAAGACCCGGCAGGAGCCTCGGCACAACCGGCGGCTGCGCGAGAACACGCTGCCCGACTCCGGGGCGCCGGACGAGGGGGACCTGCTCGCCGACGACGAGCCGGCCGGTTCGGCGGACGCCGCCAGCCCTGCCTGACGTGGGTGTCCCGCGGCGGCCGGGCCGGACTCCGCTCGAGTTACGGCCGGCTCGCCGAGGCCGATGGTCGTTCACCCGGCGGGTGACTAGCCGGACCGCGACACCAGGCGGAGGAAGCGGATCTGCTCGCCGACGGCCCGGAAGTCGGCGACCGAGCCGTCGACCTCGTACCCCATCAGCCGGCACAGCCGGCGGGCGACGAACCGGTGTCGGGGGGCGTACCGGGCCATGATGTCACCGCCGGTGGCCGGCGGCAGCGGCACCGCGGTGACCGGGTGGCGACGACCACCGACCTGCACGTCGACCTGTGGATGTGCTCGCAGGTTGCGGTACCAGTCGGACCGTGCTCCGAAGCCGGCGGCCACCACGTAGCTGCCGTCGGCGGACCGCTCGACCACCTCCACCACGACCTGCCGCAACCGGCCGGTTCGGCGGCCGACATGGTTGATCAACACGAACCGGCCGCCGAGCAGGATGCCCAGGTGGGCCCGATAGAGCAGGATCGGCAACCGGAACAGCAGTCTGCCCAGCCCCCGGGGTGAGGACGGGGTGCTCAGCTTTCGCATCGGGTGCTCCTTGTCACGTCGGACGCACCGTCCAGGGGCTTCGTCGTCTCGTCCACCAGTCCGGCCAGATCCGGCGCGCCGGCCTCGATGCTACCGGGCCGTCCCGATTGGGCGGTTGCGACCGGGGCGACCCGATCGGTAGCCGGGAAAGGGGCCCTGACCTGGGCCGACGCTGGGTGCTCCGGGTGAAGTTGCTGACAATCGGCCGGCCGCTTTGGCATCCGGCGGAACACGGGCAAATCTGGAGGGATGCCACCTCGCTCGAAGCTGCCCCGTGCCGCCACGCTGCTGCTGACCGGCCTGCTCGCCGGCGCGGTGCTGGCGGTTGCCGCCTTCCCGACCAACGCGCTGCTCGGCGTGGCCGTCAAGGTCGTCGGTGACAGCTTCGCGGAGCTGCCGGCCAACCTGCGGACGCCGCCCACCGCGCAGCGCAGTTACGTGTACGCCAGCGACGGCCGGACGCTGATCACCAGCTTCTACGACGTGAACCGCCGGGACGTGCCGATCGACCAGATCGCCCCCGTGCTGCGGCAGGCGATCGTGGCGGCCGAGGACACCCGCTTCTACCGGCACAACGGCGTCGACCCGCGCGGCCTGGCCCGAGCCCTGGTGGCCAACCGGGGCGGCGAGGTCCGGCAGGGCGGGTCGACGCTGACCATGCAGTATGTCCGCAACGTCCTGAAGACCGACCCGTCGTCCACCCCCGAACAGCGGGCCGCGGCGACCGAGGAGACCGTCGGGCGCAAGCTCCAGGAAATCCGGTACGCCGTGGCGCTGGAGAAGAAGCTCTCCAAGGACGAGATCCTGGACCGGTACCTCAACATCGCCTACTTCGGGTCCGGCGCGTACGGCATCGCCGCCGCCAGCGAGCGGTACTTCGACAAACCGCCCGCGGACCTCACCCTGGGCGAGGCGGCGCTGCTGGCCGGCCTGGTGCAGTCGCCCGACGCGTACAGTCCGATCGACGGCGACCGGGCCGCGGCGCTGGACCGCCGGTCCTACGTGCTGGACTCCATGGTCAAGATGGGCGACATCACCGCGGCGCAGGCCGCCTCGGCCAAGGGGGAGCCGCTCACCCTGCATCCGACCGAACAGCCGAACGGCTGCACCGGTACCCCGGCGGGGCACGACGACTGGGGCTTCTTCTGCGACTACCTGCGGGACTGGTGGCTGAGCCAGCCCGCGTTCGGCGCCAACCGGGCCGAGCGGGAGGCCGCGCTCAACCGCGGCGGCTACAGCATCGTCACCTCGCTGGACCCGACGGTCCAGGCCGCCGCGCAGCACCAGGCGCTGACGGTGTACGGCTACAACAACAAGCGGGCCATGCCGATGGCGGTCGTGCAGCCGGGCACCGGCCGGGTGCTGGCGATGGCGGTGAACCGGCACTACAGCCTGGCCGACAATCCGACCGGTCAGAACAACTACCCCAACACCGTCAACCAGCTCGTCGCCGGGGATGGCGCCATCGACGGCTACCAGGCGGGTTCGACGTTCAAGATGTTCACCATGCTGGCGGCGCTGGAGGCTGGACTGCCGCTGGAGACCGGGTTCGACGCACCCAGTCGGCTCCGCACCGACTATCCCGGCAGCGGACCCGAGAGCTGCGGCGGGTCGTGGTGCCCGGCCAACGCCAACCCCGACTGGATGGACGGGTACCGGACCATGTGGACCGGCTTCGGTCGCTCGGTCAACACCTACTTCGTCTGGCTGGAGCAGCGGGTCGGTGCCGAGAAGGCGGTCGAACTGGCCCAGCGGCTCGGCATCAGGTTCCGGGCCGGCTCCGACGCCGACTTCGCGAAGAACAACCCCAACGGCTGGGGTTCGTTCACCCTCGGCGTCGCCGCCACCACCCCGCTCGACCTCGCCAACGCCTACGCGACGGTGGCGGCCGAGGGGACGTACTGCTCGCCGCTGCCGGTGGACTCCGTGACCGGCCCGGACGGCCGGAAGGTGGACGTCGGCCAACCGGCCTGCAAGCGGGTGCTCGACCCGAAGATCGCCCGGGCGGCCACCGACGCGGCCCGCTGCCCGGTGGGCCAGCAGTCGGCGTACGGCCGCTGCGACGGCGGTACGGCGACCCAGGTGGACGACATCCTCGACGGCCGGCCGGTGGCCGGCAAGACCGGTAGCTCCGAGCAGAACGCGACCGAGACCTTCGCCGCGTTCACCCCGCAACTCGCGATCGCCGGCATCGCCGCCAATCCCGACGATCCGGCCGACCACGTCGGCTCGGCCGTCCAGCAGAAGGTGATCAACGCCGTGGCCCGTACCATGTCGGCGACCCTGGCCGGCCAGCCGGTGCGGGACTTCACCGCGCCGGACCGGGACCTCGCGTTCGGCCCCGACGGCCCGGACCCCGACCCGAAGGTCGAACCAGCCGTTCCCGAGGTCCCCGATGTGGCTGCGGGCGCCAATCCCTGGTCAAACCGCCGCCGAGGCTGACCTACCGCCGCCGCGGCTGACGGGTGGGTGGACCGGGCCGTCAGTCTGCTGGCGGGTGGGTGGACCGGAACGCGCGCCGGTAGGAGTCCGGGGCCACCCCCATGGTCCGGGTGAAGTGCCGGCGCAGCGTGTCCGCGCTGCCGAACCCGCACTGCCGCGCGACCGCTTCGACGGTGTCGTCACCGCGTTCCAGCAGCCGCCCGGCAAGCACCACCCGCTGAGCGTCGAGCCAGGCCCGTGGGGTGGTCCCGGTGACCTGGCGGAACCGGCGGGCGAAGGTACGCGGTGACATCAGCGCGCGGGACGCCAGTTCCGGGACACGCACCGGCTCATGCGGGTTCTCCACCAGCCAGGCCAGCAGGTCCCCCAGTTCGCCGCCGACCGGCACCTCCGGCACCGGAGCCTCGACGTACTGCGCCTGTCCACCGTCCCGGTGCGGCGGGACCACCATGTCCCGGGCGAGGCTGTTGGCCACCTCGGCGCCGTGGACCCGGCGGACCAGGTGTACGCACAGGTCGATGGCCGCCGCCGAACCGGCACCGGTGATGACCGGGCCATCCTCGACGTACAGCCGATCGATCTCGACCGTGACGGCGGGATGGAGACGGGCCAGGCGTGGCGCGTGCGCCCAGTGCGTGGTGGCCCGCCGGCCGTCCAGCAGACCGGCCGCCGCCAGGATGAAGGCGCCGGTACAGAGGCTGGCGACCGTCGCGCCCCGGTCCACCGCCGCCCGGAGCTGCCCCAGCAACGCCGCCGGTGGCGGCCCGCCGGGCGTTGCCGACGGCATCGTGCCGCCGTCGGCTTCCGTAGGTCCTGTCCCCAGCGATGCCGGCGGCGTGCCACCGGTCTCCACCGGCGCTGTTCCGCCGGGCGGGGTCGCGGTGAGCGGCGGCGGCGCCCCGATCACGATGATCAGGTCCGCGCTGGCCAACCGGCTCAGATCGTGGCTGGGGGACACCGTGAAGCCGGAGGTCGTGCGTACCGGGGCCATCCGCTCCGCGCAGACCGCGAAGTCGTAGTCCGGGAGCCCGGCGACCGACCGGTCCAGGCCGAACACCTCGCAGGCCACGCCGAGTTCGAAGGCCGGTACGGGAGCGACCACCGGCACCGCGACGCTGAGCCTCCGGTCAGTGCTGGGCGTCGGTCCGGTGTTGGGCGTCGGTCCGGTGTTGGGCGTCGGTCCGGTGTTGGGCGTCGGTCCGGTGCTGAGCATTCGGTCAGTGTGGCAGAAACTGCGGCCACCGTGGCAGTACTGCCATCCGCCAGGTGCCGCAGAGCGGGGAACAGTTACCCGGGTGACCACGCGAGATGATCGGAGGTCGGAGATGCCGTCCGCACGTTGGGTCAGGATCGGCCTGGCACTGCTCGTCGTCTATCTGGTCTGGGGCTCCACGTACGTGGCGATGCGGGTCGCCGTACACGCGATGCCGCCGCTGACCCTCAGCGGCGTCCGGTTCCTGATCGCGGGCCTGCTGCTCTACGGTTGGGCCGCCTGGCGGCGGCGCCGGGAACCGGGCCGGTGGCCGGCTCCGTCAGCCCGGCAGTGGGCGATGTGCGCCGTCCTCGGTCTGGCGCTGCCGGCCGCCGGCACCGGTGGCGCCACCTGGGCCGAGCAGCGGCTCTCCGCCGGAAGTACGGCCCTGCTGCTGGCCACCATCCCGGTGTGGTTGACCATCGCCGTGAGGGTCGTCGACCGGGAACGGGTCAGCCGGGCGGCCGGTGTCGGCCTGCTGCTGGGCCTGGTCGGCGTGGCCGTACTGGTCGACCCGTTCGGCGGGCGCGGACTGGATCTGCCGGCCGCGGCCGTGGCACTCGGTGGGGCGCTGAGCTGGGGCTGCGGTTCGGTGTACGCCCGGCACGCGGCGACCCCCGAGCAGCCACTGCTGTCCAGCGGGATGGAGATGATCTGCGCCGGCGCCGCGCTGCTGGTCCTCGGCGGGCTCGGCGGGGAGTTCGGCCGGATCCATCCGGCGGCGGTCAGCCCCGGCTCGCTGCTGGCCCTCGGGTACCTGATCGTGTTCGGCAGCCTGCTCGCGTACACCTCGTACGAGTGGCTCATCCATCACACCTCGGGGCAACTGGCCGGCACGTACGCGTTCGTCAACCCGCTCGTCGCGGTCATCCTGGGCGCGTTCCTGCTGTCCGAGCCGGTGACGGGACGGACGGTTCTGGCCGCGGGAGTCATCGTCGTCGGCGTCGCCCTGATCGTGTCCCGACGAACCCAGCCATCGTCTGGCGACGGTTCCCGGTCGCCGGTCGAGGACGATCCCCGGCGGGCAGTCGAATCCAGGTCCGTGGTGGAGTCTGGGCTCGCGGCGCGGTCCCGGGTCACGGCGTCTCGGGTCACGGCGTCTCGGGTCACGGCGTCTCGGGCCGGCGGGGGGTCTCAGCCGGTGGAGGGTTCCGGACCAGGGTAGGGATCGGGTCGACGGTGGCCGGTCGCGACTTTCCCGCGATGCCGCTGATGCCCATAAGCTGATCCAGGTGTGCAGCCTGTCGGCAGTGTCCCGGTGGTGGAACCCGGCTTCATCCCCCGGGACTTCGGTCTCGCCCAACCGGACCGCGCCGGGTGGTGGACCCCCGCGACCTGCGTCGAGTGGGCTCGGCCGTGACCGCGTCGGTTGGTAGCCGGCCGGTACGGCGTCGGATGGTCCCTGACATCTGACGCAGTGGCCGGTCCGGCCGCTTCGTCCGGCGGGCCCGTTGGTTGGCTTCCAGCCCGGTCCGCTCAAGTTTGGTCGCTTCGGCTTGGGTCGTTTCAGCTTGGGTCGCTTCGGCAGCGTGGATGGTGGTGGTTCCGCAGGGGTCGTTGTGCGGGGTCGATCCAGGGTGGTGGGAGGAATTCGGGACGACCGTCCGGGTCCAGTTGGACGGCCCATTCGCCCTGGTGGACGAGACGATGGTGGTATCGGCACAGCAGGACGGCGTTGTGTAGTGCTGTTTGGCCGCCGTCCGCCCAGTGTCTGAGATGGTGTCCGTCGCACCAGCGGGGTGGCCGGTCGCAGGATGGGAAGGCACAGCCACGGTCGCGCAGCACCAGCGCCCGGCGCAACGGCCCGGTGAACAACCGCCGCTGCCGGCCCACATCCAGCACCTGACCGCGACCGCCCAGTACCGCGGGCAGGATCGTCGCATCGCAGGCGAGTCGGCGTACGGCCTCGGGTGTGAGGCGCAGGCCGCTGTCCAGTGTGCCCGGGCCGAGGAGGCCGGCGGGGACCCGAGTGCCCCTGTCCACGGGCGCCCCGGCGGTCCTGTTGATCCGACGGGAGTTCCCGATGGGCTGGAACCGGGCGGTCATCCCGCTGGTGCGGAACCGGCTGGTGGTTTCGGTGGTCTGGGGTTTTCCGGCGACCGTTCCGCCGGAGCGGAATCGGTTGGGGGGTTCGTTGAGCTGGGATTGGTTGGTGGTCGTTCCGCTGGTGCGGAGCTGGCCGGCGGTCGTACCAGCAGGCGGGTAGCCGAGGATTGCGATACCGGTGTCGTGGAGAGCCGCGGCCAACTCGCGGTAGTCCGTGGTGACGACGATCTGTGCCGGGTCGCCACCGTTCTCTGGCAGTTCGCCCGTGCGCAGGGCCAGGCGGGTCAGCTCGGCGAGGGCATCGTGCCGGCGTTGGCCGGGCGTGCGGTCGTCCCCGGGTCCGTTGGGTCCGGTCAGCGGATCGAGGGCGGCCAGCAGCGTCGCGCCGGCTTCGGCGTCGAGGAGCCCCCGTAACCGTATCGAGCCGTTCTCGCCGCTGAACAGGGTGAGGTGCCGATGCCGGTGTGTGTGCCGCTCGGCCCGCCGCAGAGCGCGGCGGTCTGCCTCCTCGGCGGCCTCCGGGGCCACATGCCAGAGGACGCGGTCGGCCAGTCTCCGGAGGGCTGCTGGTTCGAATCGGTGTGCCTCGGCGAGCAGGGTGGACAGGGCCTTGCCCGCGATCTCCGGGCCGGCCTCCGCGCGGACATTGCCGACAGCTTCGGCGATGATCCTGGCCTGGCGCAGGGTGACCCGACCGGTGGTCACGGCTTCCTGGAGGGTCGGACCGGCGGTATCCCTGCCGCATCCCGAGGTCGTCTCCAAGCTCGGGCCGCCGAGGTCCGGAGGGGCGGTGCTCGGGCCGGCGTCGGACCCGGTGATGGCGTCGGGCCCGGTGGTCGGGTCGGGCCCGGTGGTCGGGTCGGGCTCGGTGGTGGTGTCGGGCCTGGTGGTCGCGTCAGGCCCGGTGGTCGGGGTGGGCGCGCTGCCGCTGATGCCTGAGGTGTCACCGCCACCATCCAGCCAGGCGGCGTCGGCGACCAGCCGGCGGGCGTCGGCGATCGGTGTCCGGAGTCGGTCCCGCAGCCAGGTCGCGGTTGAGGTGGCGCCGTGGGTGCGGGCGAGACCGCGACCGTCCACTTCCCGCACCAGCATCAGCTCCAGCGCAGCCAACCGCTGACCCAACCGGTGCGCCTCGTCCAGCGCGTCAACGAGCCTGGCCTCGGGCATGGCCCAGACCGGCGCGGCCAGGCAGGAGCCCACCGCGTCGTCAATCCGTGCCAACCGCCCGAGCATGTCTTCACGTTCGCACGGACCTCCGACAGTTCTTCGCGTCGTAGAGCGACCAGCCGCTCACACTCAGATACTGCGGCAAGCGGCAAATCCGAAGCTCATGGAACCGTGTGGGAGCGGCCTGGTGGCCTGGTCGGCGGGTCGGCTGAAGTTCGTCGGGGTGGAACGAGACAGGGTGGTACCGGCAGACCTCCAGCGACCTCGGGCTCAGCGGTCGTCGCCGCTGCCGCCCAGCACGCCACGGCCCTGGCGGCTGGCCAGCTTGGCCAGATTGGCCGTCGCGATGTCGTCCAGGGACAGATCGAGGTAGTCGGCGAGCACCGCCAGATACCAGAGCACGTCACCGAGTTCCTTGGCGATGTCGGCACGGTCGATCCGCGACTCGTCACTGTCGAGGTCGCGTACCCATTTCTTGAATTTTTCGGCGACCTCTCCCGACTCGCCAACCAGTCCGAGCACCAGATGCAGCAACTCGTTCTTCTTGTCGCGCGCAGCGGCAGTGCGGAGAGCGCCGCGCTGGTACTCGGCCAGGTCCATGGCCGACCAGTATGGTCGAATCCCTGTCGGAACCGGTCACCACCCGCCGACGGAACCCGCAGGCTGCCGAGGCGGCGCGGAGCGGCGATTGCGGAAATTGACTGATGACTCAGTGTAGTCAGACAACTGCCGGAAAGTACTACGGAAAGAATCGCGAATCCGTTCATCCGATCGGCTCGTCGGCCCGTACCTGAAGTGGAACGTTGGCACGGCGCGAGATCGAGGAGCGGATGGCTCGGAAACAACAGACCCAGCTGCCGGAGGCGCCGCGGAGCACCAGCAGCAGAACTGGTCGTACGGTGTCCCGCCGGGCCGTGGTCGGTCTGGTCGCGTCGATCATGGCCGTGCTCTGGGCCGCGATGATGCTCACCTCGGCCGGTCAGGTCGTCTACGCGTACCTGTTCGTCTTCACCGAGTTCTACGGTGGCGTGGCCACCCTCGTGTTGCTGAGCATCACCGTGATGGTGGGGGTGGTGTCCACCGACCGGATCGTGCTGATGATCCGGCACCGGGTGCTGTTGCAGTCCGCGCACCGCGCCCTCGGCACCATGGCGGTGGGCGCGCTGGGGCTGCACATCCTCACGAAGATCGCCGAGGGGCACGCCGGACTGCTCGACCCGGTGCTGCCGTTCGTGTCGGGTCGCGGGTTCTTCATCGGGCTCGGCACCCTGGCCGGCTGGTCCATGGCCGCCGTGATGTGGACGGGCATCGTCCGGATGCGGTGGGCCGGGGTCGGCAAGCCGTGGATGTGGCGGGCGCTGCACAGCACCGCGTACGTCTCCTGGCCGATCGCGCTGGTCCACGGGCTCAACGCCGGGCGTACCCCGGCGGGCTGGGTGACGGCCAGCTACGTGGTGTGCGTGCTGCTGGTGGTCGTGGCGCTGATCGTGCGGCTGTCGGTGAGCCTGGGCCGGAAGCGGCGGGAGGCCGAGCGTAATCCGGCCGCGGGCCGGGCCGCCGGCGCGGCGGCCGACGAGGTCGGCGGTTCCCGCTCGGTCCGGTGGCCGATCAGCAAGGGCGGGTCCGACGTGCGGGTGGCCCGGAAGGTCCAGGCCGAGCCGATCGGGCCGGCCACCATGGTGGACTCCTGGGCCCCGGCGGCCAGCTACCGGGCGGTGGGCTCACCGCGCCGGCGGGGGGACCGGGACCGCTTCACGGTGCCGCGGGTACCGGCCCAGCCGGGTGACCGGCCGGCGTGGCAGAGCGAACCCACCGGCACCCGGCCGGAGGTCCGGGAGAGCGAGCCGGCGGCATGGGAGCGGGAGCCGGCCGAGCGTCGCCGCGACGAGCACCGGAGCGGCGCCGCCGCGCGGTACGAGCGGTCCGTCGAGCGCGAGACCGAATCCACCGAGCGGCCCCGCTCCCGGTACGCCGAGCGGAACGTGCCGGAGGAGCCCTGGGACAGCCCGCGCCGGTGGTCCGGTGCGGACGACGCCGACCTCGGCGCTGCCGAGGTGGCGGACAGCAACTACTGGGAGGCGCCCCGCAGCTACAGTGCGCCGCCGGTCGAGCGTTCCGTCAGCGGCGGTCGGCCCCGGCACAGCCGGGAGGACGACGAGGACGACTACCCGCCAGCGGAGCGGGAGGAGCGGTACGCCCCCGTCGGCCGCGCCGCCCGGTACGAGCCGGACCTCGCCGGACGCTACGAGCCGGACTTCGAGGATGACACGCCCACCCTGGTCGACCTGGCCTCCCGGCGCGCGATGCGGGCCGCGGAGGGTGCCTCCGGCGGTCGTGCGGGCCGGCGTAAGCGCGGCGGTGCCGAGGACGGTCGCCGGGCCGCGGCGGACGCCGCCGACAGCGCCTACTGGGCGCAGCTGCGGGGTGAGGCGCGGTGATCGCGGCGCCACCGGCCGTGCCGCCGGTCGCGTGCTTCGGCGAGCCACGCCTGACCGCCGGACTCGACGAGTTCGGCGCGTTGGACCTGGCCGCCCACGAGGAGGTACACGGCCCGGTCGGTCCGCTGTCCATCAGCTCGCTGCTGCGGCTGGCCGAGGACATCCGGCTGACCGGGCGGGGCGGCGCGGGGTTTCCGTTCGCCCGCAAGTTGCGGGCCGTGCTGGAGTCGGCCCGCAACCAGCAGTCGCCGCCGGTGGTGGTGGTCAACGCCACCGAGGGCGAGCCGGCGAGCTGGAAGGACAAGGTCCTGCTCACCCGGGCGCCGCACCTGGTCCTCGACGGCGCGGCGCTCGCCGCGTACGCGCTGGACGCCGAGGAGATCGTGATCGGCGTGGCCGACGACGGCGTGGGGGAGGCTTCGCTCGCGGCGGCGCTGCGGGAGCGGCAGATGCCGGTGGACACCGGGATCGTCACCGTGCCGCACCGGTTCATCTCCGGCGAGGGTGGCGCGCTGGTCCGGGGCATCAACGGCGAGGCGCACATCCCGCCGGGGCGCAAGCAACGGGCCAGCGACACGGGCGTCTCCGGCCTGCCCACGCTGCTGTCGAACGCGGAGACGTACGCGCAGCTGGCGCTGGCCGCCCGGCTCGGACCGTACGAGTACGCGGCCGTGGGCACCGAGAAGGAGCCGGGCACCGTCCTGCTCACCGTGGGCGGCGCGGCGGGCCAGCCGGCCGTGGTGGAGTGCCCCACCGGCACCCCGTTGGCCGACGTGCTCGCGCTGTGCGACGCACCGTCCGGCCCCGGGGTGCTGGTGGGCGGCTACCACGGCAAGTGGATCACCGCGGAGGCCGCCGCCAGGGCCGAGGTCTCCCGGGCCGGGCTGGCGGCGGTGGGCGGCACGCTCGGCGCCGGCATCATCCTGCCGCTCGGCGACGACACCTGCCCGCTGGGCGAGGTGGCCCAGGTGGTCCGCTACCTGGCCGGTGAGTCGGCGGGGCAGTGCGGCCCGTGTCGGCTCGGGCTGCCGGACCTGGCCCGGGCCACCGACCTGGTCGTCTCGGGAGCCGGGGCCGCCGAGGTGGTGCGGTCCGCGGCCGGCGTGGTCAAGGGCCGTGGGGCGTGCAGCCACCCGGACGGTACGGGCCGGTTCGCCACCTCGGCCCTGGAGGTCTTCGCGGCCGATGTCGCCGCGCACACCAAGCGGGACGGCTGCGGCAAGCGGGTCAAGAGCGTGCTCGGACTGCCCGAGGCGCCGAACGTCGTCAAGCGGCGGCTCGCCGTGGACTGGTCGCGGTGCGACGGGCACGGCCTGTGCGCGGTGGTGGTGCCCGAGTTCATCCGGTTGGACGACAACGGCTTTCCCAGCTTCCCCCCGACCCCGGTGCCGACCTGGCTGGAGGGCGGGGCGAGGAAGGCCGTGCAGATGTGCCCGGCCCTGGCCCTGCGGCTCAGCGAGGAGTGACATGCCGGTTCCCCGCCGCGCGGCGGTAGCCGTACCGGTGCTGCTGGTGGCCCTGCTCGGCGCCGGCTGCGCGGCCGGGCCGGACCGGGACGCGGCCGGCCCGGCGGGTACCGGTGCCAGGGCGGGCAGCGGCTCGCCGGGCGCCACCGGGCCGGCCGGTACGTCGGTGCCGGTGCCGGCCGCGCTCACCTTCACCGGCCGCACGCTCGACGGCCAGCCGTTCCCGGGCGCCAGCCTCGCCGGCCGGCCGATGGTGCTCTGGTTCTGGGCCCCATGGTGCGCGACCTGCGCCGGCGAGGCGTCCTCGGTGGCGGACATGGCCGCGGCACACGGTGACCGGGTGAACTTCCTCGGCGTCGCCGGCCTGGGGAAGAACAAGGCGATGCGGGACTTCGTCACCGAGTTCGAGTTGCAGCGGGTGCCACAGCTCGACGACCAGACCGGAACGATCTGGCGACGCTTCTCGGTCACCGAACAGAGCACCTACGTGCTGCTGGACGCCGGGGGTCGGGAGGTGGCTCGCGGCTGGTTGGACGACCTGTCGTTCGAGCGGTGGATCACCCGGCTCGCGGGCCGATGACCACCGCGCTGCTGCTGGCCGTCGGCGCCGGGATGCTCGGCGCGGTGAACCCGTGCGGCTTCGCGCTGCTGCCGGCGTACCTGTCGCTGCTGGTCGCCGGCCCACCGACCCGGTCGCCGGCCGCCGCGGTCGGCCGCGCGCTGGCCGCCACCGCGGCGTTGACCTGCGGGTACGTCGCCGTGTTCGGCGCCTTCGGCCTGCTGCTGGCCCCGCTGGCCGGCTGGGTGCAGCCCCGGCTGCCGTGGCTGACCAGCGTGCTCGGGCTGCTGCTGGTGCTGCTCGGCGGTTGGCTGCTGGCCGGTCGGGGCCTGCCCGCCCTGCCGGGCGCGGTGGCTGCGCCGCGGCTGCGCCGGTCGGTCCCGGCCATGGCGCTGTTCGGCGCCGCGTACGCGCTGGCGTCGGTGAGCTGCGCGATCGCCCCGTTCCTGGCCATCGTGGTGACCGGCCTGCGCACCGGCTCGGCGGTCGACGGGGTCGTGCTGCTGCTCGGCTACGCCGGCGGGATGGCCCTGGTGGTGGGGGTGACCGCCGTCGCCGTCGGGCTGCTGCGGGCTTCGCTGGTGGCCCGGCTGCGCCGGCTCGGCGCGCTGGTGCCCCGGCTGGGCGGTGCGGTGCTGGTGCTGGCCGGCGGGTACGTCTGCTACTACGGCTGGTACGAGCGGCGCCTGTTCGGCGGCACGCGCGGCGCGGCCCGGGACCCGCTCGTCGGCGCCGCCACCGGAATCCAGCACCGGCTCGTCGCGCTGGTGGATCTCATCGGACCCGGCTGGTTCGCCGTGGTGCTCGCGCTGCTGGCCGCGGCCGGCTTCGGCGCCGGCCGCCTCGCCCGGTCGTAGACGTGAGGAAGAGAGGTAAGGAAGGGCACCTTCTTATCGTTTTCGGTATAGGAGGGGTCCCTTCCTGACGGGTCAGGCCGGCGCGGTCAGGACGGGGCCGCGCCCGGGACGGACGGGTCAGTAAAGGGCGTAGGCGTAGCCGACGTGCGGGACCCGTTCGATCCGGTCCGGCCGGTCCAGCTTGGCCCGCAGCCGCCGCACGTAGGCGTCCACCACGTTGCTGCCCGGGTCGAAGGTCAGCCCCCACACGTCCGCCAGCAACTCGTCCCGGCTGCACGGTTGCCCCGCCCGGGTCATCAGGTGTTGCAACAGCAGGAACTCCCGCAGCGGCAGGCCGATGTCCGTACCGTTCACCGCGGCTCGACGTCGGTGCAGGTCGAGGCGTACCGGGCCGACCTGGAGCCACCGGGCCGCCGCGCCAGCCGCCGCGGACCGCATCCGAGCGCGGACCCGGGCCACCAGTTCGGCCACCGCGACCGGCTTGGCCAGGAAGTCGGCCGCCCCGGACGCCAGCACGGCGATCCGGGTGCCGATCTCCGGCACCGCGGAGAGCACCAGGAACCGGTGCCCCGGTCGTTCGGCCAGCAGCCGTTGCAGCACCTGCCGGCCGTCGATGCCCGGCGGCACCAGGTCGAGGACCACCAGATCGAACTCCCGGCCGAGCGCGGCGGCCAGGCCGGCCCGCGCGCCGCCCCACTCCGGGGCCGTGCCACCACCGTTCAGTGCCCGGGTGACGAGCCGGCCGACCCGGTCGTCCTCGAACACGGGTACCCATCCCACCCGGTCCCCCTCATTCCATGCCCGCAGCCTCTGCCTTCTATAAAGCCCTGAGTCGCCGCTCAGGGGCACCACCGAACGGTGCCAACTCGTGTCGCCGTTCCGACACGGCCGACCCGGCGGCGCGGGTGGGCGGCCCGACGGCACCAGGTACCGGCTGCCCGAGGGGCGCGGTGTGCAAGGGAGGCGGTGTGCAAGGGGGCGGTGTGCAAGGGGGCGGTGTGCAAGGGGGCGGTGTGCAAGGGGGCGGTGTGCAAGGGGGGCGGTGTTCGAGGGAGCGCGGCTGTTCGACGGCTCGTGGTGTGGTCGGGTGGCGTCCCTCAGCTGAGACCGGTGAGCATCAGGTCGATCTCGCCCAGTTCATCGGGTGACAACTGCGGACCGGTCAGGGTCGCCACGTTCGACTCCAACTGGGCCACGCTGCTCGCACCGATGATCAGGCTGGTCATCCGGGGATCGCGCAGGGCCCAGGCCAGCGCCAGTTGGGCCAGCGACTGGCCCCGGCGGGCGGCCAGTCCATTCAGGTCGTGCACGACAGCCATGGTTCCCGGCGTCAGGTCGCGCTCGGAGAGGAAGTCGCTGGTGCGTACCCGGGAGTCGTCCGGAATGCCGTTCAGGTACCGGTCGGTGAGCAGACCCTGGGCCAGCGGGCTGAACGCGACGCAGCCGGCGCCGGCCTGCTCCAGCGTGTCGAGCAGGCCGTCCCGCTCGGTCCACCGGTTCAGCATCGAGTACGACGGCTGGTGCAGCAGCATGGGGGTGCCGAGGTCGCGCAGGATGGCCGCCGCCCGGGTGGTCTGCTCGGCGGAGTAGTTGGACAGGCCGACGTACAGTGCCCGACCGGACCGGACGGCGGTGTCCAGCGCACCCATCGTCTCCTCCAGCGGGGTGTCCGGGTCGGGGCGGTGCGAGTAGAAGATGTCCACGTAGTCCAGGCCCATCCGGCGCAGCGAGGCGTCCAGGGAGGACAGCAGGGACTTGCGGGAGCCCCACTCGCCGTACGGGCCGGGCCACATCCGGTAGCCGGCCTTGGTCGCGATGATCAGCTCGTCGCGGTACCGACCGAGGTCGTTGAGGAGCACCCGGCCGAACCGTTCCTCGGTCGAACCGGGCGGCGGCCCGTAGTTGTTGGCCAGGTCGAAGTGGGTGATGCCCAGGTCGAAGGCGCGCAGCAGGATCTCCCGCTGGTGGTCCTGCGGTCGGCCGTGGCCGAAGTTGTGCCACAGTCCGAGCGAGATGGCGGGCAGGTGCAGGCCGCTGCGGCCGGCCCGCCGATAGGTCATCGAGTCGTAACGCGCGGGAGCGGCGAGGTAGGTCACGGCCCGAGGGTAGTGCGGACCGGGTCGCCGGTACGGCAGCGGGTTCGGCGTGCCGACCGGACGGTAACATCGCCCCGGTGAGCGGCACGGAGGACGCCGGGGACACGGCCCTGAGCAGCGGCGGCGACCCGCCGCCGACCCGCAAGTCGGACCGGACCCGGTCGGCGATCCTCCGGGCGGCCCGGCGGCAGTTCTCCGCCGTGGGATACGACAAGGCGAGCGTCCGGTCGATCGCCGCCGAGGCCGGCATCGACCCGTCGATGGTGATCCGTTACTTCGGCAGCAAGGACGGGCTGTTCGCCGCGGCCGTGGGTGTCGACCTGGCGCTGCCGGACCTGACCGCCGTACCCGTCGACGAACGGGGTACGGCGATGGCCGAGCACTTCGTCCGGCGCTGGGAGGGTGACCTGCACGACGACGCGCTCGCCCTCGTGCTGCGGTCGGCGGTCACCCATCCGGCGGCGGCCGAGCGGGTCCGGGAGGTCTTCCGGGACCAGCTGGTGGCGATGGTCGCGGCGGTGGTACCGGCCGGTGAGGCGGCCCGGCGGGGCGGGCTGATCGCCACCCAGGTGCTGGGGCTGGCACTCTGCCGCTATCTGCTGCGGCTTCCGCCGGTGGTGGGGATGGAGCCGGCCGCGCTCGCCCGGTACGTCGGCCCCACCCTCCAGCGCTACCTGACCGGGCCGCTGGACTGAACCGGGGGACCGGCCCAGCCCGCCAGTACCGCCGCGAGGTCGGCCGGGACCGGGCCCGCGCCGGCCGGGTCCGGCTCCGGGTCGGAACCCGCCCAGCCCAGGTGGCCGTCGGGACGTACCAGCAGGGTGCTCCGCCGGCCGTCGGCCCGGACCACTGTGGTCACCCGGTCCGCCCAGCCGGCCGGCGGCGCCGCCGGTCCGGGCGCGACGAGCACGAACCGGCCGGCGCGCAGTGCCGCGTACAGCCGGTCCGGGCCGTCGGCGACGGCCATCAGTGGCAGGTCCGGGACCCGGGCACCGACCGATCGGTGCGCCCCGGGCGGCGCGGGGTAGCGGGTGGCGAGCGCGGAGACCCGCAGCGCCAGCCGGTCGTTCACCGCGGGCAGCCGGGTGCCGATCCGGACCAGCGTGTCCCGCAGCCGGCGCGGGGCGCCGGACAGCAGGGCCGCCCGCAGCAGGGCGCCGCTGGTCCGCAACACCTGGGTCCCGACCGGATGCCGTTCGGCCTGGTACGTGTCGAGCAGGGCATCGGCCGCGCCGTGCCGCAGCACCGCCGCCAGCTTCCAACCGAGGTTGGCCGCGTCCTGCAAACCGGTGTTCATGCCCTGCCCGCCGGCCGGGGAGTGGACGTGCGCCGCGTCCCCGGCCAGGAAGACCCGGCCCGACCGGTACGTGGTGGCCTGCCGTTCGTCGCTGTGGAACCGGGAGGTCCAACGGGCGTCGTGCATCCCGAAGTCGGTGCCCAGGGCCTCCCGGGTCAGCGCGGCGACCTCGGCCAGGTCGACCGGGGCGCTGTCCGGCAACCGCTGGGTACGGTCCCAGGCGATCACCCGGTACCAGCCGTCCCCGTACGGCGCCAGGAACGCGAAGGCGCGGCCGTTCGCGTTCGCCATCAGCACCTCGGGCGGATTCTCGCGGAGCCGGACGTCGGCCAGCATCACCGACCGCACCACCGACCGCCCGGGAAAGTCGATGCCCAGCCGGGTCCGGACGGTGCTGTGTACGCCGTCCGCGCCCACCACGTACCGGGCGCGCAGGGTGCGCGTGCCGTCCCCCTCGCGGATGGTCACGCGCACCCCGTCGGGATCCTGGGCCAGGCCCGTCACCTCGGCACCGTGCCGGAGCTGGACGCCCAGTCCCGTCGCCCGGCGGGCCAGCACGCCCTCGGTGTGGTACTGCGGGGTGACCAGCACGTACGGGAACCGGCTCGGCAGGCGGCCCAGGTCGAGCTGGGCGCCGCCGAACAGCCGCAGCCGGCGGACCGGCTGGCCCGTGGCGATCAGCTCGTCGGCCAGGCCACGGGCGTCGAACAGCTCCAGCGTGCGGGCGTGTACGGCGAAGGCCCGGGTCAGGTTCGACTCGTGCTCCCGTCGTTCCAGCACGACGCAGGACACCCCGGCCGCCGCCAGGTCACCGGCCAGCAGCAGTCCGGTGGGGCCGGCACCGACGATCAGAACCTCCGTGTCGATGTTCACGACGCCTCCCTGAGACAGTTTGCCAACGCTTGTTGACAAACGTATCCAGGGTCATCGGGGTATGTCAACGACTGTTGAGTTTCCGTCACCGGATGCGGCCGACGGACCGGGTGGGCCGGCTGGGCCGGGTGTGGCGGATGGGGAGAGCGGTCAGTCGAGCCGGACCGGCATGACGATCGAGTAACGCTGTTCCGTGGCCGGCCGGACAGCCAGCGGCCGGATCGGACCGTCCAGTTCCAGCACGAGCTGTCCCGGTCCGCCCGCGTCGAGGGCGTCCAGCAGGAACTCCCGGTCCACCCCGACGTACTCCCCGGCGGCACTGCCCGGATCGGTCACCGAGACCCCGCCGGCCGGATCCACAGTCAGCACCACGATGTCCCGGGACACGCCATTGTGCTCCCGCACCACGGCGGCGCCGGTCCGGACCGCGGACCGCAGTGCGGCGCCGTCGACGGTCACCCGGCGACGCTGCTCCGACCCGATGTCCCGGAGCAACCGGGCCACGTCCGGGAACTCGCCCTCGACGGCCGTGCCGGTGAGCGTCCGGCCACCGACCACGACCGCGAGGTCCCGGCCGGTCGTCTCCACCGCGACGGTTCCCCCGGTCGCGACATCGGCCCCGGTACCGGCCGCCACATCGGCCCGCGAGCCGGCGTCGGGGCCGGCGACGTCGAGCTGGCGCCGCAGCTCGTCGACCAGGTCGGTCGGCACGACGAGCCGGACCGGCGGTCCGGCCCGGTCGGACAGCGGCGCGGCGGACACGGCCAGCCGGTAGCGGTCGGTCGCCACCAGCCGTAGCTCGTCGTCGGCCAGCTCGAACAGGACTCCGCAGAGCGCCGGTGTCTCGGGACTGCTGGCGACGGCGAAGCGTACGGCGTCCAGGGCGGCGGCCAGCGCGACAGCGGAAACGGTGTAGCGGGTCTGCATGGGGTTCTCCTCGCGGATCAGCAGGGCGTGGACGCGGGAGAGTTCGCGGCGGGCGTCGGTCAGACCGTCCTCCAGCCGGCGCAGGTGTGCGTCGAGCAGCGCCCGGACGGCCTCCGGGTCCCGCCGCCGGGCGAGCACCGTGGTGATCTCGGCCAGCGGCATGCCGACCCGGCGCAGGCCGGCCAGCAGGCGTGCCGGGACCAGCTGGTCCTCGGCGTACCAGCGGTAGCCGGTCTGCGGGTCCACCACGGCCGGCACCAGTACGCCGGCGCCGTCGTAGAACCGCAGGGCGCTCACCGACAACCCGCTGGCGCGGGCCATCGCGCCGATGCCGCGCAACTCACTCTCCACGCCGAGAGATCCTGGGACCTCGACCGGGTCGAGGGTCAAGTGCGCACCGGCACACCGAGGGCCCGTCCCATGGCCTGGCGACCCCGGGCCGGTGCGGCGGGGTCGGAGTGCATCCGCAGGGCCTGGTTGACCGCCATCACCGCGCCGCCGAGCTCGAACAGCAACTGCGGCACGTCGGTGTCGGCCGGCAGGTCACCGGCCCGGACCGCCCGTTCCACCTGCCAGCGCAGCTCGCGCTGCCACCGTACGACGTAGCCGGCGAGCGCGTCCCGGACCGGCCCGGGACGGTCGTCGAACTCGGCGATGGCGGCGATGAAGAAGCAGCCACCAGGGAAGACGCCGCGTTCCAGGTAGCCGATCCAGGAGTCGCAGACCGCCAGCAGCCGGGGCAGGCCCGGCGGTCGGTCCGCGACCGGCTCCCACACCTGTCGCCAGAAGATGTCGGCGGCGTGGTCGAGCACCCGCAGTTGCAGGGTCTCCTTGGCGCCGAAGTGGCCGAGCAGGCCGGATTTGCTCATGCCCAGCTCGGCGGCGAGCCGGCCGATGGTGAGCCCTTCGAGGCCCGTGGTCGAGGCCAGTTCGACGGCACGGGCCAGGATCGCCGCCCGGGTCTGTCGGGCGGCCGCGGCGGAGGCGCGGGGACTCACCGGGCCACTATAGCCGGGTGCGCCGGTCTTAACATCCGATCGTTCGGTCGCTATATTGCTTCTCCAACTCGGGGGAGGGATCGCATGCTGTACCGGTTCACGCGGCTGCTGCTCGCACCACTGGCCCGGCTCGTCTACCGGCCGGTGGTCACCGGCCGGCACCACGTACCGGCCACCGGCCCGGTGATCCTGGCCAGCAACCACCTCGCCTTCGTGGACAGCGTCGTCATCCCGCTCGTGGCACCCCGGCCGGTGGTCTTCCTGGCCAAGGCCGAGTACTTCACCGGCCACGGGGTGCGGGGCACGCTGGCCAGGTGGTTCTTCCGGGCGCTCGGCGCCGTCCCGGTCGAACGCGGCGCCAACCGGGCCGCCCGGGCCGCGCTGGACACCGCGCTCGACGTGCTGGACCGGGGGGAGGCGTTCGGCATCTATCCCGAGGGCACCCGGTCGCTGGACGGGCGGCTCTACCGGGGCCGGACCGGGGTCGGCTGGTTGGCCCTCAGCGCGGGCGTGCCGGTGGTGCCGGTGGCGCTCACCGGCACCGACCGGATCCAGCCACCGGGGACCCGGCTGCCCCGGATCCACCGGGTGACCGTGCGGTTCGGCCCGCCGCTGTTCTTCGGCGGGGGAACCGGGCCACGCTCCGACGGGGGAGACGGGTCACTCTCCGACGGGGGACACGGCGCACCGCCGACCGCGGCAGCCCGCCGGGCCGTGACCGACGAGATCATGGCGGCCATCGCCGCCCTCTCCGGGCAGGACCGGGCCACCGGTTACAACGACCCGCCGACGACCCACCGGTGACCGGAGCGGCGGGGGCGACGGGTCTGCTCAGCCGGCGGTTTCGAGCACCCGGAAGCCGATGCCGGCCCGGATCAGCCGGTCGAGCAGGGCGTCGCCCATCGCGACGGCCGTGGTGACCTGGCCGGCCGAGGGCGGCAGCGGATCCAGCGCCAGACACAGCGCCGCCTCGCCGAGCATCTTCGCCGTCTCGTCGTACCCGGGGTCCCGGCCGGTGACCTCGGTGACCACCCGGCGGCCGCCACCGGTGCCCAGGAACCGGACGCTGAACCAGCCCTTGGCCCGCTGCCGTTCCGATGGTCCCTGCCCGGCGGACAGCCGGCCCAGCAGCCAGTCCCTGGCCGGCGGAATCCGCACCAGACCAGCCAGCCCGGCCAGGCCCGCCACCCCGGCCAGCGCGGTGGGCAGGTGCCGCAGGGCGGCGTGGTGCGAGTAACGGAAGTCCGGCCCGTACACCGGCAGCGCGGCTGCGGACCGCCGGATCACCAGCAGGTCGATGGTCGGCAGCGGCAGCGCCCACATGCCCAGCTCGGCCACCCGGCCGGGGCGGCCGGGCGCCGCCCGGATCCGCCGGTCCACCGGGTCCGGCTGGGCCGCACGGCGTTCCCGGGCCACCGCCGCCGTCTCGCGCTGCCGGGAGATCGCGAGCAGGGCCGAATGGTACGTACCGGCCGAGAACCGTCCGCCGGCCCGGACGTAACCGGACAACTCAATCGGTACGTCCCGGGGCAGCCGCTGGACCGTGAAGTACGCCCCCAGGTCGTGCGGGACGGAGTCGAATCCGCAGGCGTGCACGAGCCGGGCGCCGGTGCGCTCGGCGGTGGCGTGGTGCCGCAGGTACATCCGGTCGACGAACTCCGGTTCGCCGGTGATGTCCAGGTAGTCGGTGCCGGCCGCCGCGCACGCCGCGACCAGCGACTCGCCGTACCGTTGGAAGGGCCCGACCGTGCTGGCCACCACCCGGCTGTCCGCCGCGACCCGGGCCAGCGAGGCCGGGTCGGTGACGTCCGCGGTCAGCAGCGGCAGTTCACCGAGCCGTGGCTCGGCGGAGGCGAGATCCCGGCGCAGCGCCGCGAGCCGGTCCCGGTTACGGCCGGCCAGCGCCCACCGGAGGCCGGCCGGGACGGTGGCGGCCAGGTAACGGGCGGTCAGTCCGCCGGTGAAGCCGGTGGCACCGAACAGGACGAGGTCGTACGGGCGTTCCGTGGGCACCTCCGCAGTCTCGCACCGACCCGGCGCCGCCGCCCGGTCGGCTCGGCCCGGTGCTGTGGCCGGGGGTGGATGCCGGTCGGGTGAGCCGGACTCCTCCGCAAGGGGTGAAGCGGCTCGGCCCGGGTAATCCGGGCGGCCGGCCGGGGATCCGACCGGCCGACCGGAGGAGGTAACCCACAGGTGTTCCAGGATCAGCACGGAGACCTCACGGCACCGCCACTGCTGGCCGGCCGGCTCAGCCCGCCGCCCGTACCCGACGCGCTCGTCGACCGACCCCGACTGCACCGGTTGCTGGACGCGGGCGCGGCCGGCCCGGTCACCCTCGTCTCGGCCCCGGCCGGATGGGGTAAGACGGTCCTGCTCAGCGCCTGGCAGCGGGCCACCGGTACCCGGCCGGTGGCGTGGCTGACCGTCGAACCCACCGATCCGGCCGGCCGGCTCTGGTCGTACCTGGCCACCGCGCTCACCGGCGGTCCGGCGATCGGTGACCCGGCCACCCCGGACTTCCTCGACCGGCTCGCGGGCGCGGTCGCACGGCGGGACGAACCGGCGGTGCTGATCCTGGACGACGTCCACCGGGGTGCCGAGCCCGACCTGCTGGACGGGCTGGACTTCCTGCTGCGGCACTGCGCGGGCCGGTTGCGCCTGGTGCTGGGCGCCCGGACGGATCCGGTCCTCGCGCTGCACCGCTGGCGACTGAGCGGGGAACTCACCGAGATCGGCGCCGCCGAACTCGCGTTCACCCCGGCCGAGACCGAGGAACTGCTGGTGGCACACCGGGTGCGCCTGCCGGCCGACCGGATCGCCGAGCTGGTCGCCCGTACCGAGGGCTGGGCCGCCGGACTGCGGCTCGCGGCCCTGGCCCTGCGCGAGCACCCCGACCCCGACCGGTACGCGGCCGAGTTCGGCGGCGACGATCCGGGCGTGGCCGGTTACCTGCGGGCCGAGGTGCTGGCCGGGCTGCCGGAGCGGACCAGGGACGCGCTCCGCCGGGCCGCCGTTGCCGAACGGATCTCCGCCGACCTGCTTGCCACGCTCGGTGAATCCGCTGACCCCGCTGACGCTGGTGACCCCGCCGGCCCCGGCCCCGCTGACCCGGCCGAGCTGCTGGCCGGCGCGGAGCGGACCGGGTTCGTGCTGCCGGTGGGGACCCGCCCGCCGACCTGGCGCTGCCACCGGCTGCTCGCCGACCACCTGCGCGGGGAACTGGCCCGACTGCCCGAGCGGGAGGTGCGTGACCTGCACCGCCGGGCCGCCGACTGGGCGGTGGCGCACGACCAGCCGGCGGCGGGACTGCGGCACGCACTGATCGCCGACGACCGGCCGTTGGCCCGCCGGATCCTGCTCGACCACTGGCCGGAGCTGCTCCCGGCGGTCCCCGCCGAGCCCACCGGCGCGGTACCGGCAGCACCTCCGGCGGACCTCGACGGTGACCCGGAACTGGCCCTGGCGTACGCGGCGGACCTGCTCCGGGAGCGCGACCCGGCGCCGGTCGTCGCCATCCTGGACCGGCTGGCCGGGTCGTCCGGATCGGACCGGCTGGCCGGGTCGTCGGGATCGGGTCGACGGGGCGGGACCGTACCGGTGATCCTCGCCGGCCTCCGGCTCGGCGTCGCGCAGCTCGACGGTGATCCGCACGCGGTGGCGGCGGCCGCCCGGCGGCTGCTCGCCACCCTGGACCCCTCGGCCGAGACCGTCGACCACGGGCCCGTGCCGCTCGATCACCCGGCCGACACCGTCGACCGTACGCCCGCGACGCTGCCCGACCGGGGCACCGTGGCCGGCGCGCGGGCCCTGGCGCGTACGGCGCTCGGCCTGGTCCGGCTGGGCGCCGGCGAGCTGACCTCGGCCGAGGACGAGCTGCGGGCCGCCGTCGCCGGCTCGGACGGTCCGGGGCGGCCGGAACTGGCGGCCACCGCCCGACTCGCGCTGACCCAGGCGGTACGCGGTGCGCTGCGCGCGGCCGACGAATCCGCGCGTACCGCACTGGCGCTGCCGCCGTGCCGGGACCGGCAGTCCGCGCTCGACTGCGCGCCCGCGTACCTCGCGCTGGCCATCGTGGCCGCGGAGCGGGACCGGCTCGCGGAGGCCGAGGCGCAGCTCGCGCTGGCCGACGGTGCGCTGGACCCTCGGTGCGAACCCGTGGTCGCGGCCCTGGTCGAGCTGGTCCGGGCCCGGCTCCGGACCGCCGGGGCCGATCTGGCCGGTGGGTTCCAGGCCGTGCTGGCCGGGCGGCAGCGGTTGGCGGACCGGCCGGCGCCGCTGGTCACGGCCGCGCTGCTGGCCGCCGAGGCGCAGTTGCGCACCGCGAACGGTGATCTCGACGGCGCGCGGAACCTGCTGGTCCCGGCCGCGCAGACCGCCGCCGGCGCCACCGCGTCGATCGCAGTCGAGTTGGCCCGGGTCGAGCTGCTGGCCGGAGATCCGGGCGCCGCGACCCGGGCCCTGCCGGACTGGGACGGCCCGTCCGCCGCCGACTGCCCGTTGCCGGTACGCCTGGAAGCCGGACTGCTGGCCGCCCTGGCCGCTCTGGCCGGCTCGGCTGCCTGGGCCGGTTCGGCTGGCTCGGCTGGTTCGGCCGGTTCGGCCGGCGCGGCCGGTTCGGCTGGCTCGGCCGGTTCGGCTGGCGGTGACGGCCGGCGGGCCGGCCGGATCGTCGAACGGGTCCTCGACCTCGCCGATCCGGAGGGTTACCGCCGGGTGTTCACCCGGTCCCACCCGTCGGTCCGCGAGTTGCTGGCCGCGCGACTGGATGCCGGCACCGGGCACTGGCCAATGCTGGCCGAGGTGTTACGGGGCACCGAGCCGCCGCCGGTCGGTGCTGTCGCCCCGGTCGCGCTCGGTGAGCCGCTGACCGAGCGGGAGCTGACCGTGCTGCGCTACCTGCAGAGCATCCTGTCCAACGTGGAGATAGCGAGCGAGCTGTCGCTGTCGGTGAACACGGTCAAGACGCATGTCCGCAACATCTACCGCAAGCTTGACGCCAGCCGCCGGCGTGAGGCGGTCACCCGGGCTCGCGAGCTGCACCTGATCTGACTCCCGAACCGTTAGGAAGGGCCCCTTCCGATACCGAAACCGATAACAGGGGGCCCTTCCTTTCCGGTCAGTCGCCGGTGGTGGCGGCGGCGTCGATGGCGGCCAGCAGGTCGGCCAGGGCGTACCCGCCCTCGTGCCGTACTCCGTTGACGAAGAACGTGGGCGTCCCGTTCACGCCGCTGCGGATGCCGCCCACGAAGTCCGCGCGCACCCGGTCCAGCCAGTGGTGCGCGTTGACCTCGGCGGACAGGGCGTCCACGTCGACGCCTGCCTGCTGGGCCCCGAGCGACAGGTGGACCGGGTCGAGTTGCTCCTGATGGTCGAACAACCAGTCGTGTACTTGCCAGAACCGGTCCCGGCCGCCGGCCGCCTCCGCCGTCTCGGCCGCCATCTCGGCGTACGGGTGGACGTTGACCACGGGAAAGTGCCGGAACACCAGCCGTACCACGTCCGCCCGCTGGTGGAGCACGTCCCGCAGGCTGGCCGCGGCCTGGCCGCAGTGCGGGCACTGGAAGTCGGCGTACTCGATGATGGTGACGGGAGCGTCGGCCGGACCGCGGACATGGTCGGCCGGATCCACCGGCACCCGCAGCCGACTCACCGTCACCTGCAGGGGCGTGTTGCCCATGCCGGCACCCGCGATGGCGGGGTCGTCCCGACCAGTCATGGTCCGATGCTGGTCCCGGCGCGGGTGATCCGGGATCACCCGGACCGGGTGGAGCGGCACCCGGACGTCGGGTCAGAGCGAGACGATCAGCTCGTTCCGGACGTCCGTGACCCCCGGGGCCGACCAGGCGACGCCCTCGGCCTCCCGCCGTTCCAGCCGGGAGTGGACGGAACCGCGCAGCGTGACGGCACCCTCGCGTACCTCGATGTCGATCCGGTCAGCGTCGGCCGCCACGGTACGGACGAGGGCGCTGAGCAGCCGGCGGTGCAGCTCCTCGGCGCTGGGCCGCACCCGGGGCATCACCCGGACGCCGTTGGTCAGGCCGACCACCCCGGTCAGCCGCCGGACCGAACGCTCCGCCGCGCGTCGCTGGTACTCCCATTCCACCTCACCGCGCAGCACCACCCAACCGTCCGAGACGGTCACGTCGAGGTCGTCGACCGGTACGAAGGCGTCCCACTCCAACGCCCGCCGTACCGAGGTGGCCAGCTCGGCGTCGCTGCGGTTGTCGGTGCTGTTCAGCCGCACCTCGATGTCGTTGGCGACCGCGAGCACCCCGGACAGCCGGTGCGCGGCCCGTTCGGCGGCCCACCGTCGGGCGTAGCTGTCCACCCAGCCGGTCAACGTGACCACGCCGTCGGAAACCACCACGCCGATCTCGTTCGGCCGCAGTTGGGGATCGAAGTCCAGTTCGGCCAGGACGTTCCGCTGGAGGTCCTGGTCGGCCGTCGCCGTCACCATGGGTCGCTCCTTCCGGTGGACGGTTCCTGATCACCGGCCGGCTCGCGTCGCGCCGGTCGCGTCCGCGGCGGCGCACCGGGCCCGCCGTACCACGAGTGTTCCCGGCACGGCGGTGAGCCGACCTCACCCGGCGTGGATGAGGGATGTTTCGGCGCCGTTTCCGCCGGGTCGGATGTCCGGCACGACCCGGACGGGCGACGTCGTGGGGTGTCACGATGATCCCGTTCGGTGCCCGACGGCGTACGGCGCCGGGGCGGGTGCCCGGACCCTCGGCAGTCCGGAGGTGACGGATGGACCGGCAGGCGGCGGCCCTCTTCGCGGGCATCGTGGTGACCGGATTCGGCCCGGCGCTCTGGATCGGCAGCCTGCTGTACCGGCCGGTTCCGGCGATGCGGCCTCCCGCGGCGGAGGCGAGCTGGTCCGGGACCGGGCCGCCAACGGTCCGGATCGGTACCTCGGGTGGTTCCGGCGGTGCGTCGCGGCCCGCCGACGCACCGGGGCCGGGGGGCGACGGATCCGTCAGCCCGACGGCGCCGAGGCCGATGCCGGTAGGGCCGCCCGATCCGGCGCCGGGCGGCGTCACATCCGGCCCGCCGACCTGGCCGCCGGCCAGCTCGACCGGCGGACCGACCGGCACCGCGAACCCGACGGACGGTGTCGGCCCGCCGTCGCCGACGGGTTCCTCCGCCCCGGAAACCGCGCCGGTGACCAGCGCATCGGCGTTACCGGGGCCGAGCCGGGGAACGGACGGCAGCCCCACCCCGTCGGCCCCGGCGTCGTCGCCGGCGGTCCCGGCTTCCGGTGGTACGCCTGACCGCGCGTTCGCGGGTTGGCGTGTCCTCGCCTGATCCTCAGTTGTCGCGGGCGACCGGTGACCCCGGACGGTCCACGTCGACGAACTCGACCTGATCGGTCGACCCGAGGGCGGTGTTGTCCCTGGCCATGGCGGTCCGTGCCGCCGTACCAGCCGCCCAGCCGATGGCCACGCCGACCAGGCCGGCACCGATCAGGTACGCCCAGGGCAGGCCGGGGCGCCGGCCGGCGAGCGCGTCGAACGCCCGGCTGGCGCGTTGCCATGCCTCGTCCGCCACCGACCCCACCCGGTCCCGCGCGTCGTCGGTCAGCCCCGCCGTCGCGGACCGGGCCGACTGAGCGGTGTCCAGCGCGGCGTCACGGACGGTCTCTCCGGCCGAGTTGACCGCGGCGACCAGATGTTCCCACGCCTGGTCGGCGATCCGCTCGGTCCTGCCCCGGCGGTCCAGCAGGTTGGTTCCGAACATCGGTGGTCCCTCCTCGGCTGCCGAACATCACTGACCACATCGGACAGATGTGTCCGGCTCGGCGCAGTTGCGATTACCTTCCCCGAGGTGCCCCCGTGGGCCCGGTGGCAAACTCGCGATCACGCCTCGTGATCGCATCTTGCCGTACCGCTCGATCACGAACGGTCAGGATATCAGCACGCCCCGTCGCGGCTGGCCGATGCGGACCGCCCGTCGACCGGCGCGTTGACCGGCTCGCGAGTGACGCGGGCGACTCGTGGTGAATGCCACTGCCGGGTCTTTGCCGTGGTCAGCGGCGGTGGGCCGGGCTATTCGACTGGCGGGGTGGCGTGGGACGGCTAGGGTGGGATGCCGCGGCCCAATCGGAGCGAGGGCTCCGGTGCGCCGTGGTGAAACGTTGGGTGAGTTGCCCGGAAATGTCCGGGTAATTCCCTCTGGCCGCATAGATTGCTCGGCCGGAGGGGTGGCGACCGGAGCCGGCGAGGAATACGCTCGGTCGCGGCCCGCGTACTAGAGGCGCCCGGTACGGGCGAGTGGAGGTGCTCGCGTGAGCCTGTCGATCAGCACGTCGATACTGCCCGGTGGAATCGTGGAAATCTCGCCCGAAGGGGAGATCGACGTCGATACGGCGTTTGAGGTGCGCGAAGCGGTGGCGGGCGTGTTGGCCAAGGGCCGACCCTCCCGGATCGAGCTCAACATGCGTCGGGTCACGTTCATCGACTCGGTCGGCATCAGCGCGATGGTGGGCGGCTTCCAGATGGCCGAGGTCAGCGGCGTCAAGCTCGTGGTGACCGAGCCGAGCAGGTTCGTCCACCGCCAGCTGTGGGTGACCGGCCTGCTCGGGCTGTTCGGCGCCCCCGAGCCCTACTTCGCGGGCGCCAGCGCCTCCGAGGCGCCCCTGCCCGGGGTCTGAGCGGGCCGTCCGGCCGCCTTCCGGCCGTCGCCTGGGATCCCGCTCTTCTTCGCGTCCCGCCGGCCCTGGCCGGTGCCCGGCGTCCGGCGTCCCCGAGGGGTGCGGCCCCACGGCTTGAAGCTGGACAGTGCGGTCATGAAGATCAACAGGCTGGACGAGACCGTCGGCGCTATCACCAGGTCCGCGCGGTCGCGTGCCGTCGCGGCCGCCCCGGCGTCGGCGAGATGCTGGACCATCGGCACCAGCAGGAACAGCACCAGCAGCAGCATCGCGGTGGTCAGCACCAGCTTGGCGACGACCCACTTGTAGCGCAGCACGCCCCACGGGGTGACCAGCCCGCTGAGCAGTCCGATCACCCAGACCGCCACGGACAGCGGCGCGAACAGCACCGTCGCGACCAACCGGGCCGCCGGGTAGACCACCGCGTGATCCGCCCCGACCAGCCCGGCGATGCCGAAGGTCAGCAGGACGAGGTCGGCACCGAGCCAACCGACCGAGGTGACCACGTGGGCGGTGAGCAACGCCTTACGGGCGCGTGGCGAGATCCTCATGGTGCCGATGCTGCCGGGCGAGCGGGCGCCCGTCGTGGTGCCCGAAGCGGATTCCGGCGTACGACACCGGACGTACCCGGCGGTGGCCGGTCACGGCCGGTGCCCCGGCCCGGAGGCGGGCCGGGGACAGCCAGAGTCAGTATTCCGACAGGTGCACGTGGTTGGTGTGGTCGCTGGACGGGTCGCCGTTGCCGCCGCTGTACGCCTTCCAGCCGCTGCTCGGCAGCCAGATCTGCCTGAACCAGATCACGTACAGCACGCCCAGCCGGCTGGCGTTCTTGATGAAGTACGCGGCCAGGTTGTTGCCGTACGTCTTGTCCGAACCGGTGGCGACGCCCTCGAACCCGCCCTTGGCGGCCGCGAAGTCGCAGGCCCGGCCCTTGGGATGTTCGCCGGATCCGCCGCTGCGGTAGCACGAGACGAAGTGGTTGAAGCCGGCCGCCTTCGCCTCGTTCATCGCGTGCAGGGTGCGCGGGGTGATGCATCCCGAGGTGGTCGGGTCGTTGACGCTGCACGACTCGGGTGGCCAGGATCCGTCGGAGTTGCGGGGCGCGGGCTTGGCCACGGCCCGGGACGTGCCACCCGTACCCGTGGTGCTGCCGCCACCACCGGAGACCGCGAGGGCCCGCTCGGCCTGCTGCTTGCGCTTGGCCATCACGGCGAGCTGGGTGCGCTGCTCACCGATCTCCTTGTCGATCGCCTCCTTGGCCCGGGTCTCCTGATCGCGCGTGTCGAGCAACGCCCGTAGCTGCCGGTCCTCGTTGCCGGCCACCGCCTGGAGCCGGGCCGCCGAGTCGATGAAGCCGTCCGGTGAGGTGGCGTTGAGCAGGGCGGTGACCGGCCCGAGCCGCCCGGTGCGGTACGCCGCCCCGGCCAGCTCGCCGACGGTCTGGCTGCGCATCTCCACCTCGCCGGCGAGTTCACCCAGGTGTCTGGCCAGGTCCTTCTGGCGCTTGGTGGAGTTGTCGAGCTTCGCCCTGGCGTCCAGGTAGCCCCGGGAGGCGGCGTCGAGCTGCTCCCGGAGGCTGGCCGATCCGCCCTCGTTGTCGGTGTCGCCAGGCGCGGCCCGCAGGCCGGCGATCGGTGCGGCCCGCAGGCCGGCGAGCGGCGCCGCGGCGGCGGGGGTGGGGGACACGGCGAGCGGCAGTGCCGCCGCCAGGAACGCCGCGAGAATCGCGACGGTACGTCCAGCAGGTGCCATGAAGCGTCCTTCCGTCAGCCGCCGACCGGGTTAGCTGACGGGTTCGGGACGGAAGATCCCTACCGCGGTTGCGCGGATGCACCCCTGGTACGTGGTTCCCCGGCTCGCCCGAGGGCGATTAGGCGGCGGTTTCCGCAGGCACCGGTGGGCGCCTCCCGGCGGAAACCGGAGCCGAGTTTACGGCCGGTGGGCCGAGGTGGCTCCGTCGACACCTCGATGTCTTGGGGTAATTGTCAGAAAAGTCCACCTGGACAGCCGAAACTTAAGGGTCCCCTAATCACCAGCCGGCGGAGCCACAGCCGTCCGGTCGGGCGGCCGGCTCCACCTGCAACGTGGCGTGTTCGATCCGGAACTCCTCGTGCAGGGCGATCCGGGCCGCCGTCAGCACGTCACCGACCTCCGTCTCCGGCCGCAGCGTCAGGTGGGCCGAGGCCACCTCCATGCCGGGGGTCAGCGTCCAGACGTGCAGGTCGTGTACGTCGGCGACGCCGGGTAGCGCGCACAACCGGGCCCGCACGGCCGGCACGTCCAGGTGCTCGGGTGCGGCCTGCACCAGGATCCGGACGGCGGCCCGCCCCAGTCGCCAGGTGCGGGGCAGGATGAACAGGCCGATGCCCACCGCCACCAGCGGGTCGGTCCACCACCAGCCGGTCAGCGCGATGGTGCCGGCGGCCACGATCACCCCGACCGAGCCGAGCAGATCACCCAGCACCTCGAGGTAGGCGCCCCGCACGTTGATGCTCTCCCTGGCGCCCGCGCGCAGCAGGCCGAAGGCGGCGATGTTGGCCGTCAGCCCGAGGAACGCCACCACCAGCATCGGGCCGGGTCGCACCGGTGACGGGTCGCCGAACCGGCGGATGGCCTCGGCCAGCACGTACAGCGCCACGCCGAACAGCAGCACGGCGTTGGCCAGCGCCGCCAGCACCTCGAGGCGGTAGAGGCCGAAGGTCCGCTGCGGGTCGTTACCGGCCCGCCGGCCGGCGGTGATGGCCGCCAGTGCCATGCCGATGCCGAGCACGTCGGTGAACATGTGCCCGGCGTCGGAGAGCAGCGCGAGGGAGCCGGTGAGCAGCGCGGCGACCGCCTCGACCACCATCAGCGCGGCGAGGATGGCGAATGCCGCCCACAGTCGTCCGCGGTGCCGGTCCGCGGCCCGCAGCACCTGTCCGCCATGGTCGTGCCCCGCGCCCACCTGACCACCCTCCGTCACCGGTCACCCTCCCAACCCAAGCTATGCTCACATTGCTATATATGCAACTGGCACCTGGACCGCGGGCCGGACCGTCGGCGGCGCTGTGAACGTGGTCCTCGGCTGACCGGGCGAGGGTCAGGAGGTGAGCGTGATGGTGGTGAGGCGTTGGGTGGCCCGGGAGAGGGCGACGTACAGGGTCCGGATCCCGGCCGGGGAGTCGGCCCGGATTCCCGCGGGGTCGACCAGCACCACCCCGTCGTACTCCATCCCCTTGGCCTGCACCGCGTTGACCACCTGCAACCGTGGTCCGGACAGCTCCCGCAGCCAGTCCGTCACCTCGTCCCGGCGCGGTACCGGGGTGATCACCCCGACCGTGCCCGCCACCTCGGTCAGCAGCTTGGCGGTGGCCTCGACCGTGGCGGCCGGCAACTCGTCCGGGCGGACGGTGCGGGCCACCGGCGGGACACCGGTGCTGCGTACGGCGGTCGGCAGCACCAGGTCCGGATCCAGCTCCCGGATCACCTCGGCGGCCACCGCGAAGATCTCGGCCGAGTTCCGGTAGTTGGTGGACAGGGTGTACTCGTGCCGCTGCCGCCGCCCCAACGCCTTGTCCCGGGCCCGGACCAGCTCCGCCGGGTCACCGGTCCACGCCGTCTGCGCCGGGTCACCCACCACGGTCCACGAGGCCAGCCGGCCCCGTCGACCCAGCATCCGCCACTGCATGGGCGAGACGTCCTGCGCCTCGTCGACCACGACGTGCGCGTACTCCCGGTAGTCCTCGTCCCGCCGGACCGTCTCGGCGCGGGCCGCGCGCTCCCGGTCGGCGTACGTGCTGACCTCGCGTACCCCACCCGCCACCAGGAACGGGTCGCGACGCTTGCGAGCCGGCCTCGGTGGCCGGCCCATCAGCTCGTCCAGCTCGTCCAGCAGCGCCACGTCCGGGATGGACGGACCCTCGGCGTCCAGTTTCCGGTACGAGTCGACCAGCAGCTCGGTCTCGGCCGGGGACAGGAGGCCGGCGGTGTACGACCGCAGCCGCGCCGGATCGGCCAGCCAGGCCAGCACGTGCCAGGGGTGCAGCCGGGGCCACCAGGCGCGGATGAAGTCCCGGAAGTCGGACCGCTCGGCCAGCTCGTCCTCGAACTCGCGCCGCCCGGACGGACTGCCGCCCCCGGCCTCGCGGGCCTGCGCCCAGAGCGCCGCGAACAGGCCGTCGATGCCGGCCCGCCGTACCTCGTTGCGACGCGCCCCGCGCGGCAGCGCCCGATCGCGGATCCGGTCCAGCTCGTCCGCGCGCAGCCGCAGCAGCCGTCCCCGGTACAGCAGACGCAGCTCGGTCGGCCCACCGGGTACCGCGTCCCGGGCCGCGCGTTCCAGCACCCGGCGCATCCGCAGCGACCCCTTCACCCCGGTCACCGGCGCGGGTTCGGTGCGGGTGGCGGTCAGGCCGACGACCATCGAGCCGAGCGAGTGCAGGGTGGCGGTGTCCTCGCCCAGCGAGGGCAGCACCGAGGAGATGTAGTTGACGAACACCCCGGAGGGGCCGACCACCAGCACCCCGCCGCCGGCGAACCGGGCGCGGTCCGAATACAGCAGGTACGCCGCCCGGTGCAGCGCCACGGCGGTCTTGCCGGTGCCCGGTCCGCCGGACACGATCGTGACACCGGAGGCGGGGGAGCGGATCGCCTCGTCCTGCTCCCGCTGGATGGTGGCCACGATGTCCCGCATCCCGGTGCCGGTGACCCGGCTCAGCGTGGCCAGCAGCGCACCGTCGCCGACCACCCGCATCCCGTCGGGTGCGGCCGTCGGGTCGAGCAGGTCGTCCTCGATCCGGGTCACCCGCTCGGCGCTGGAGGAGATCATCCGCCGGCGTACCACCCCCTGCGGGTCGGCGGCGGTGGCCTGGTAGAACGCCGCGGCGGCCGGTGCGCGCCAGTCCACCACCAGCGGCTCGGAGTGCTCACCACGTACGCCGAGCCGCCCGAGGTGCAGCACGGAGGAGTCCCGCAGGTCGAGCCGACCGAAGACCAGCCCCTCGTGTTCGGCGTCCAGCACGTGCCGACGCCGGGCGGCGTGGTAGACCATCGCGTCCCGCTCGACGAGCGCGCCGAAGTTGCCCACCCCGGCCAGCCGGTAACCCTCCCGCTCGGCTCGGGCGGCCGACTGGCGCAGTTGCGCCAGCCGGGCGTACACCCGGTCCAGGTGCCGCTGCTCGGCGGCGATCTCCTGTTCGAGGATGGTGCGGTCGGTCAACGTGCGGGCTCCTGACGGCGGTGGGCGGCGGGCCGGATCGCGCGCGGGCGCCGATCGGGGACCGATCAGGATACGTCGCCGCCCCGGGCCGGCCGCGTCCGAGGGGCCGCCTCGGCGTGGCCGGCGCCGGTCCGGACCTTGGGCGCGGCTCCACCGCCGGCCGTGCCGCCGGCGCCGACCGGGGTGCCGGTACCGGCCGTGGCGGCCGGGACGCGGGCCTTCGGCGCGGAGCGTCGTACCGCCCGGGCCGGGCCGCGTCGGCCGGTACGACGCCGGGCGGGCGCCGCGGCCAGGGCCCGCCGGACCACGCCGAGCAACGCGGCGTTGACCTCGGCCGGGCGTTCCATCATGAGCATGTGACCGGCACCCGGGCAGACGGTCAACTCCACCGCCGGCAGGGTCCGGACGATGGATTCGGCGCACGGCGGCGGGGTCAACCGGTCCCGGTCGCCGACCAGCGCCGCGATCGGTACGTCGGGCAGCCCGGCGAGGGTGTCCAGCCGGCGTTGCGCCCCGATCGAGGCGCGGAAGCCACCGATCGACCGCAGTGACGCGCGGGCCACCGCCGAGGTGGTCAACCGGATGTCCGTCGGCTCGCACCGGTCGCCGAACAGCAGCCAGCGCAGCGTCGGGCGCAGGGCCCGGAGCAGGGCGTGCGGCGGTCGGAACGTCCCGCACCGGGCCAGTACGCCGGCGCCGGTGGTCTCGGCCAGCCGGATGAGCCGGGTGATCCGTGGCGGCAGGCCGTACGCCGTGTGCGCGTGGCCCTCGGCCGTGGTGGACACGAGGACCAGCCCCGCGACCCGGTCGGCGAACGCGGTGGGGTGCCGATGGGCGTACTCCAGCACGGTCATCCCACCGAGCGAGTGGCCGGCGAGGATCACCGGACCGGCAGCGGTCAGCTGGTCGAGCACCTCGGCCAGGTCGTCGCCGAGCCGTCCCAGAGTGGCCCCGCACAGCGGGGTGCGGCCGGACCGACCATGCCCGCGCGCGTCGTAGCTGATCACCCGGACGTCGGGACCGAACTCGGTGCGCAGGGCCGCCACCTGACGGTGCCAGATCCGCCGGTCCAGGGTCCAGCCGTGCAGCAGCACGACGGTGGCCGGGGCGTCCGCCGGGCCGGTGATCTCGACGTGCAGGTCGACCCCGTCGGTGAGCGCGACCCGGAGCACCGTGTCCGGGCTGCCCCGGCGCGTCCCGGAGCTGGCCTGTTCCGGCATGCCGCCTCCCCATCGAACTGGGACGTTGCATCTACCCGCTCGGCGGGGGGGACGAACCGGCGAAGTGAGAAGACTCGCAACCCGCTTCCCGGTTGGGGGGTTCAGGCGCCAAGCTGTTTAGATGTCGACGCGATCGAGCGATCCCACCCTCGTGCCGGGAGAGCGTCCTTCGAGTATGTCCCCCGGGTCCGTCAGTTCGCGGACCCCGGCGGCGGCACTGGCCGATCTGCTCGCCGGGAACCAGCGGTTCATCAGCGGCCAACCGATACACGGGCACAACGTCAAGGCGGCCGCGGCCGCCTCCGGTGGCCAACAGCCAGGTGCGGTGGTGGTGGGCTGCATCGACTCACGGGTGCCACTTGAGGCGATCTTCGACCAGACATTCGGGTCGATGTGCGTGGTGCGGTCCGGCGCGCACGTGCTGGACCAGGCGGTGCGCGGGTCCATCGACTTCGCGGTGACCGCTCTCGCGGTGCCGCTGGTCATGGTGCTCGGACACGAGCGGTGTGGTGCGGTCGCCGCCACGGTGGGCGCGTTGCGCAGCGGCGAACGGCCGGACGGCGCCCTGGGATATCTGGTCGACGAGATCGCCCCGGCGGTCCTGGACGTGGGCCTGGACGACCCGGACGTGGCCTCCGCGGCCACCCGCCGGCACATCAGTCGGACCGTCGCCGAGCTGGCCTCCCGGGAGCCGCTGGCGGCTGCCGTGGCCGCCGGGTCGGTTGAGGTGGTCGGGGCGATCTACGACCTGGACACCGGCCGGGTGGATCTGCTCGGCTGAGCCCCGACCACGCCGAAACCGCCGAAACATACCGAAAACGCCCCGTCGCGCGGAAGCGCGGCGGGGCGTTTCAGGTTCGTCGCGGGATCAGCCCCCGAAGACGCCGGCCTCGACCAGCCGCTTCTCGGTGGTGTCCCAGCCGTCCGACGGGTACGCGGCGGCGAGCCCGTTCAGCTCGGCGCGGATCTTGGCAGCGTGCCCGGCGCCGGCCAGCGACCGGATCTCCTCGACGAAGGCCTCGGAGTCGGTGCGCAGGTGCGCGGTCTTGCCATTGGTCAGGTTGCGCACGTAGGCGTGCTTGCCGCCGTTGAGCGGGATCAGGTACTTGAACTCACCGAGCACGCTCAGGGCGCCACCCTGGCCGGCCTGCCCGGCGCGGACGGATGCGCGCGCGGTCTTGGAGGTGTTGTTCGCCACGGGGGTACTCCTTGCAGACGTACGGGAGGACGAAAGTCCGGGGACGGGGGCGACGGGCCGCCGACGCGGTCACCTGCGGTCACCTGCACGGAACACCGTTGCCGGATAGGCGCAGTCGCCAGAGTTGCCTGAGGGGATGCGTGGCGGCACAGGCCGCCAACTCAACTTTACACGACCCTCATCACCGGCCGGATGCCATGCTCCGACTTCGCGACCGACACAGACGGCAACCACGGCTACCGGTCCGGCTATTCCGACCAGCCGTACGGCACGATCACCCGGTCTCTCCGGTACGAGTTTTCCGATTCGCTGGCGCATCACCGACAACAACAGTCATCATGTGACTCAGTGTCCACCAAGTGATCGAGGTCGTAGGGGAAGACGCACCTCGCTCACCCGGGAGGTCACCGTGCCAACGCGTGGCGTCGTATACGTCCACTCGACCCCGCTCGCCGTGTGCCCGCACGTCGAGTGGGCGATCGCGCGCGTCCTCACCGCGCCGGTCAACCTGCACTGGAGCGAGCAACCGGCCGATGCCGGCGCTCGCCGGGCCGAGTGCGGGTGGTCCGGCCGCCCGGGGACCGGCGCGGAGCTGGCTGCTGCCCTCCGGCAGTGGCCCATGATCCGTTTCGAGGTCACCGAGGAACCCAGTCCCGGCCTGGACGGCGAGCGTTTCATGTACGTACCGGGGCGTGGACTGCACCGCTCGGCGATGGGTGCCGCCGGTGACATCCAGCTCGGCGAGGACCGGCTCCGGTCGATCATGGCGAGCGCGCGTGCCCCGGAGGCGCTGGCGCACGCGCTGGACAAGGCGCTCGGCACGGCGTGGGACGCGGAGCTGGAGCCGTACCGGTACGCCGGCGACGGCGCTCCCGTGACGCTCCTCACCCGGGTGGGTTGACCCCGGGCCCGGTGGGCGGAAAGGTCAAGTTGCCCCGATCCCGGGCCGCCTGCTGGAATGGACCACGTGTCGTTTCCGCAGCGCCGGTCTCTCGCCGCCGTAGCCGTCCTCACGACCGCCCTCGGCCTGGCCGGGTGTGGTCACGAGGCGGTCCGATCCACCCCGACTCCGGCGGCCACCGCGAGTTCCGCCGGTTCGACAGCCGGCCCGAGCGCCGGGGCGTCCGGCGCCGACCCGGCGGCCCGGGCCCGCGAACTGGTCGGGTCGCTCGGTGACGAGGATCTCGCCGGCCAGGTGCTGATGCCGTACGCCTACGGTGACTCCGCGACCCGGGTCTCGGCCGGCTCGGCCGCCGGAAACCGCAAGCTGGGTGGCGTGGACACCCCGGCGGAGATGATCGCCAGGTACCGGCTCGGCGGGTTGATCCTGGTCGGGTTCTCCGCCGACGACCCGACCGGCGCGAACCAGGCAACCACGAACGTCGACCGCCCGGCCCAGGTCCGGGACCTCACCGGCGGCCTCCAGGAGGCCGCCGGGAAGCTCCCGGCCGGGAAGGCGCCGCTGCTGATCGGCACCGACCAGGAGTACGGCGTGGTGACCCGGATCAAGAGCGGGGTGACGATCCTGCCCAGCGCCATGGCGGCCGGCGCGGCGGCCGACCCCGGGCTGACCGAGCGGGCGTGGGCGGCGGCCGGCCAGGAACTGGCGGCGCTCGGCGTCAACGTCGACTTCGCCCCGGACGCCGACGTGCTGCGCGCGCGCAGTTCGGTGATCGGGTCCCGGTCCTACGGCGCCGACCCGAAGGTCACGGCGGCCCAGGTCAGCGCCGCCGTACGCGGTTTGCAGGGCGCGGGGGTGGCGGCGAGCCTCAAACACTTCCCGGGACACGGCGGCACCTCCGCCGACTCCCACTCGAACCTGCCGGTCCTCACCCAGGACCGCAGGGCGCTCGACACGGTCGACTTCGTGCCGTTCCAGGCCGGTATCGCGGCCGGCGCCGATCTGGTGATGTCCGCGCACCTCGACGCGCGGGCCATCGACCCGGGCACCCCGGCCACCTTCTCGCACAAGGTGGTCACCGAGGTGCTGAAGGGTCAGCTCGGTTTCACCGGCGTGGTGGTGACCGACGGGATGAACATGGCGCCCGCCGAGAAGTGGCCGGCCGGCGAGGCGGCGGTACGGGCGCTCAAGGCCGGTAACGACCTGCTGCTGATGCCGCCGGACATCGGCGCCGCGTACGGCGGGATCCTGGCCGCGCTGCGGGACGGCAGCCTGCCCCGGGAGCGGCTGGTGGACGCGGCCACCCGGGTGCTCACGCTCAGGTTCCGGCTCGCCGGCCGGACCCCGCCGGCCATGTCGACACTGGCCACGGCCGAGCACCAGGCCGCGGCCCGTCGCCTGGCCACGGCCGCCGTCACCCAGGTGCGCGGCGACTGCGGACCGCTCGCCGGGCCGGTCCGGGTCACCGCGGCCAACGGCCGGGAGAGCACCCGCCGGTTGCTGGTGGATGCACTACGGGCCGCCGGGGTCAAGGTGGTCGACTCGGGCGGCGCGGTCGTACACCTGGTCGGGTACGGCGACGGAACCGGCGACCTGCGCGCGGGCGCGGCGGTGACGGTGGCCATGGACACGCCGTACCTGCTGGCGAAGGCCGACTCGAAGCGCCTGATCGCGACGTACTCCTCCAGTCAGGCGTCGATGGCCGGGCTGGCGGACGTGCTGGCCGGCAGGGCACGGCCCGCCGGTCGGTCCCCGGTGCCGGTGTCCGGCCTGCCCGCCACCTCCTGCGGCTGACCCCGGGCGGGTCGCCCCGGCGGGATCGGCGGCGTGGCCGCCGGATCGCGGTTGAACAGCGGCCTGATCATCGGCCGGCGAGGAACAGTGCGCCAGCGGCGAGCAGTCCGAGCTCCACCAGGAGGACGAACACGCGGTCACTGATGCGCCCGACGAGTTTCCTGCCGATCCACGCGCCGATGAGGGTCGCCGGGGTGAGGGCGGCACCGTACAGCAGAACGGTACGGGTGAGCAGTTCGCCGGCACCGTAGGCGGCGATCTTGCTGAGGTGCATGGTGAGGGCGGCGGCGGCCTCGGTGCCGATGTAGGCGGCGCGGGTGAGACCGTAGGCGAGGAAGAACGGGGCGGTCAGCGGGCCGGTCGAGCCGAGCAGGGCGGAGCCGAGTCCGGAGGCGGCACCGACCGCGGTGAAGGTCCGGTCGTCCGGCTTGCGCGGATGTGGGTGGCGGCGCCGCCAGATCACCACGGCGATGAGGAACACGCCGAGCAGGCGCTTGAGCGGGCCGAGCGGGGCCTGCGCCAGCAGCAGTCCACCGACGACGGCCAGCGGGATGGCGCCGGTGGCGAACCAGCCGATCAGCGACCAGCGCAGGTGGTGGCGGTTGAGCCAGACCCGGGAGGCGTTGCTGGACAACTGGGCGAGGGTCAGTACCGGCACCGCGACACGCAGCCCGAACAGGGCGGTGAACACCGGCAGCAGCAGCACCCCGCCGCCGAATCCGGCGACCGCGGACAGTACGGCCAGGACCAGCGCGGCGGCGGACGCGGCGGCCAGGATCAGCAGGTCGTGCGTGATCACCGGGCCAGCCTGCCACCGGAGGCCGCCGGTCAGGTCGGCGGCCTGCCGAGCAGCCGTTCGATCAGGCGGGGCTGGCCCGGCCAGGCCGCCAGGATGACGTCCCGGGGGACCTGCCGACTGGCGTAGCGCAGGGCGAGCGCGACCACGACGATGTCGTCGAGGGGACCGATGACGGGCAGGAACTCGGGGATGAGGTCGATCGGGCTGGCGACCCAGAGGCCGGCGATCAGCACGGCGATCTTCGCCCGCCGCGGAACCCGAGGGTCGTTGCGGAGCCGACGGGCCGTGGTGACGCAGTCGGGGATGAAGGCGGCCAGGTCGCGCAGGATCCCGGGGGGCAGCCGGCGGGCCAGCAGGATCAGCAGCGCCCACGAGGCGAGCAGGAGCACGATCGCGACGGCCAGGCCGACGAGCCAGTCACGAATGCCCACCCGCACAGCATGGCACCTTCGCAACGGGCATTCTTAATCCGCAGTTGTCGATTCTTTTCGCCACTGTGTCTTCTGTCCGGGATCGACCGACCGGCACACTGAGATCGGTCCGCCGGGCCAGGCGGACCGGTCCTTCCGTACCGGCTCTGGAGGTCCTTTTGACCGTCTCCGCAACCCGACCCGCCGCCGTCCGGACGTCCCGGCTGCTGCTGTTGGTGGCGATGATCGCCACGGCGCTCCTCGGACCGGCCGTGGTCGCACCGACGCACACCGACACCGCGTCGGCCGCCGTCTACAGCTCGTGCACCCTCAGCCGCTGCGCCGACGCCCGGGCGGCCCGTTCCGGATGGGCGGCCAAGGGCTTCCCCACCACCAAGGGCTGGTACTCCTGGAGTGGTGGTCTCTACAACTACACCGGTGGGCAGTTCTACAACTACGAGGGACAGTTGCCGAGCGGGGCGACGTACAACGAGTACGACGTCTACCCGCGCTCCTACGGCGCCGCCCGGGACGCCTACCGGATCGTGGTGAACCGGAGCACCGGCGCGACCTGGTTCAGCCCGAACCACTACACCGACTTCTACCGACTCTGACGCGGGTGGGTCGGGCGCGTTGCTGACCGTGCCCGACCCACCGAACCCACCGGCCGGGCCGGGCCGATCGGCGCGACCGGCCCGACTCCGAAGGGACGCGAAATGCCCGATCGGGATGATCCGCCAGCCTGGTTGGCGGTGAGCGCCACCGCGCCGACGAACGCGACGGTGATCGACGGCGCGGCCTGCCGTACCCGGACCGGGCTGTTCGCCGAGTGGTCGCGCGCGCTGCGGTTTCCCGGATACTTCGGGCAGAACTGGGACGCCTTCGCCGACAGCCTCCGGCAGGTGACCATGACGGTCGACCGCCCGATCTCGGTCACCGACGCCGGGCAGCTCCTCGCCGACGAGCCGCCCGGCCAGCTCGCGGTCCTGCTGGCCGTACTCGCCGAGGCGACCACCGGGCCCGCGCGGACGCCGGGCCCGGTGGTCGTACTGCACGTCCCGCCGGGCGAGGTGGCCGACCTGCGGCGCCGGGTCCGCGCGTCGCTCGGTTGACTCTCCGGGTACGCCGCCCGGTCGCCATCGGCCGACGGGAGCGCCGGTCAGCCGACGGGTTTCGGCTGCGGGCGGAAGGTGAGCGCCACCAGGAAGGTGAGCGCGGCGATCAGCACCGAGACGCCGAACGCCGAGGTCATACCGTGGACGAGCGCCTGCCGCGCACCGTCCGGGCCGGGCGTTCCCGGGTCCGCCCGGAGTACGGCGCCGAACACCGTCACCAGCAGCGCCATGCCGAGGGTCCCGCCCAGTTGTTGCATGGTCTGGAGCACGCCGCCGGCCGCGCCCAGGTCCCGGGGCGCAACGGTGGCCATGATGACCGGGGTCAGCGGTACGAAGCCCAACCCGCCACCGACGCCCATGAGGATCATGGGACCGAGCAGCGTGCCGAGGTACCCGCTGTCGCTGTGCAACTGGGTCAACCAGGCCAGGCCGGTGACCATCAGGGCCGCACCGGTCAGCGCGAGTGGCTTCGGCCCGAACCGCGGCAGCAGCCGGGGCACCAGCCGGGTCATCGCGAACATGCCGACGGCCAGCGGCAGAAAGGCGAAGCCGGTGGCCAGCGCGCTGGACCCGCGCAGTTCCTGGAGGAACTGGGTGAGGAAGAAGAACATCGACATCATCGCGGCCGGGCCGAGGAAGAAGTTGAGATAGCCGGCCGCGCGGTTGCGGTCGGCGAACAGCCGCAGCGGCATCAGCGGTTGCCGGGTCCGGGTCTCGATGAACACGAAGGTGGCCAGCAGGATGATGCCGGCGCCCAGGGTGAGCTGCGCCCGCCCGGTGGACCAGCCGGAGCCGGCCGCGGTGATGAAGGAGTACACCAGTGCCGCGACGCCGGTGCTGGCGGTCAACGCGCCCGGCAGGTCGAGCCGGGACGGGTGCCGGGCGGGTTCGGCGACGAACCGCGGGGCCAGCAGGACGGCCGCGAGCCCGAACGGCACGTTGATGAACAGCACCCACCGCCAGGAGACGAGCTCGGTGAGCAGGCCGCCGACGATCAGGCCGATCGCGAACCCGGCGCTGGCCACGCCGGACAGCAGGCTCAGCGCCCGCAGCCGTTCTCGCGGCGCGGTGAACGTCGTAGTGATCAACGCGATGGTGTTCGGCCCGGCCGCCGCGGCCCCGACGCCCTGCAGGACGCGCGCGGCCAGCAGCCAACCGGCCGAGGTGGCGAAGCCGCCGGCCAGCGAGGCGACGGTGAACAGCGCTATCCCGGCGACGAACAGCCGGCGTCGGCCGAGCAGGTCGCCGGCCCGGCCACCCAGGAGCAGCAGTCCGCCGAAGGCCAGCGTGTAGGAGTTCATCACCCAGGCCAGTCCGGTGCTGGAGAACCGCAGGTCGGCCGCGATGCGGGGCAGCGCGACGTTCATCACCGTCGCGTCCAGGATGAGCATGAGCTGGCAGGTCACGATGATGGCCAGCGCCAGCCGATGGCGGGTGGCGGGTGGTTCGGCGCTCGTGACGGTGCCGGGGTGGAGCAGGGTCTGTTCCGACAAGGGATACTCCTGGAGATCGAGAACAGGAACCGGAGATTGTCTCCGGTTGTCACTCCGGCTAGCATATGGAGATGCCCTCCGGTTTGCAAGGCTAATCGGAGAGCGTCTCCGGATCAAGGGGAGGTGGTGTCGTGCCACCGCACGACCGTCCGATGCGAGCCGACGCGCGCCGGAACTACGAACGCCTGGTGAACGCGGCCCGGGAAGCGTTCACCGAGCACGGCGCCGAGGCACACCTGGACGACATCGCCCGGCGGGCGGCCGTCGGCCCCGGCACGCTCTACCGGCATTTTCCCAGCCGGGACGACCTGATGGTCGCCGTCTACCGCGGCGATGTCCAGGCACTGGCCGAGCAGGCCGCGGAACTGGCGGACCGGCTGCCTCCCTGGGCGGCGCTCGATGCCTGGCTCCGGCACCAGCTCGACTACATCCGGACGAAGCGTGGACTGGGCGTGGCGGTCAAGGCCATCCTGGCCACCGACTCCGAAACCCTGGCCTGGTGCAAGGACACCATGCGGGGCGCGTTGGGCGGGCTGCTGGGCCGGGCGCAGGAGGCCGGCGAGGTCCGCGCCGACGTGGACGCCACGACGGTGCTGCGGCTGGTCCACGGGGTCGGCCTGGCCTGCGAGTCCGCCCCGGAGAGCGCCGACCGGCTGCTCGACATCATGCTCGACGGCCTCCGGTCGCGGCCTGAACCGGACCCGAGCGCATCGGCCCGGTGACCGGTCCGCCCGCCAGGCGCCGGCCCGAGCCCCGGTGGCTCGCGCCGACGCCGGCGGGCGTCCGTCCCGGCTACGTCGTGGCCAGGGCCTCGGTCGGGGTCAGCCGGGCGGCCCGCAGTGCCGGATAGAGGCCGGCCAGGCCGCCGATCACCAGGGTGGCGCCCACCCCGCCGAGCAGCGCCCACGGGGGTAGCACGGCGGGCCAACCCTGGTATATCGAGTATCCGGCGGTGACCGCGCCGCCGAGCACCGCGCCCCCCAGCCCGCCCAACGCCGAGAGCAGCAACGACTCGGCGATGAACTGCGTGCGGATCTGCCCGCGGGTGGCACCGAGGGAACGGCGCAACCCGATCTCCGCGCGCCGCTCCAGCACCGAGATGACCATCGTGTTGGCCACTCCGACGCCACCCACCAGCAGGGCCACGGCACCGAGCCCGAGCAGCAGCCCGGTGAACGCCTCGCCCGCGGCCCGCCTGGCGGCGAGCGCGTCGGACGGGCGGGACACGTCCACCTCGTTGGGCGCCTCCGGGTTCGCGGTGGCGCCCAGCACTTCGCGTACCGCCTCGACCTGCGCGTCCAGCGACCGGGTGTAGATGGTCGTGGCGTGCCCGTCGAAGTGCAGCGTGGACTCGGCGGCCGGCCAGCCGACCAACGCGGCGGAGTCCAGTTCCCCGGCGAGCGCGACCGGTTCCAGGATCCCGACCACCGTGAAGTAGACGCCGCCGACGAGTACCCGGACGTCCGGACCGGCGTGCCCGATGCCGAGCCGGGTGGCGGCGGTCGCGCCGAGCACCACGGCCGGATACCGGGCGGTGGCGTCGTTCAACCAGGCGCCGCTGCGTACCCGGGCGCCGACCGTGGCCAGCAGCGGGATCCGGGCCGCCAGGGCGCTGATCCCACCGGACTGGGCCTGCGGGATCCGGCTGGTGCGGTACACCCTCGTGTCCTTGACCCGGCCGATCGCCGCGACCGAGGTGACCGGACCGATCCTGGACACCATCGCCTCGGACTCGGTGGGCAGCTGCGCGTCCCCGCCGAACATGGTCTTGCCGGGGGACACGGTCAGCAGGTTCGTGCCCAGCGCGTCGAGGGCACGGTCCAGGTCGGCGCGGGACGAGGCGGAGATGCCCACCACCGCCAGCATCGCGGCGATGCCGATGGCGATGCCGAGAGCGGACAGGGTCGCCCGCAGCGGTCGGGTCCGCAGCCCGGCCGCACCGACCCGGAGCAGGTCACCGGGCCACATCCGGGCCGGCCGGAGCGTGGCGGCGGTCACCCGGCCACCCCCTCGCCGGCGAGCGCGGGCATCGCCGAGTCGTCCACCACCCGGCCGTCGCGCATCTGCACCCGGCGGGGAAGCCGTTCGGCGATCTCCCGGTCGTGCGTGATGAGCACGACCGTCGTGCCGGCGGCGTGCAGGTCGAGCAGCAGTTCCATCACCCCGGCGCCGGCGGCCGAGTCCAGCGAACCGGTCGGTTCGTCGGCGAGCAGCAGCGGCGGCTCGCCGACCACGGCCCGGGCCAACGCCACCCGCTGGCGTTCACCGCCGGACAGCTCGTTCGGCCGGTGGTGCAGGCGGTGGCCGAGGCCGACCCGTTCCAGGGCGGCGGCGGCCCGGCGGCGGCGTTCGGCGGGGCGGTGGCCGCAGTACAGCAGGCCGTCGGCGACGTTCTCCAGGGCGGAAACCACCAGCGACAGGTGGAACTGCTGGAAGACGAAGCCGATCCGACCCGCCCGCAGGGCCGACAGTTGCGCGTCGGACAACCGACCGGTGTCGTGGCCGGCTATCCGTACCGTGCCCGAGGTCGGCCGGTCGAGCGTGCCGAGCACGTGCAGCATCGTCGACTTGCCGGAGCCGGACGGGCCGACGATCGCCACCAACTCGCCGGTGCCGATCTCCATCGTCACGCCGTCCAGCGCGACCACCCCGCCCGGGTACTCCTTGCGGACATCCGTCAGGGCGATCATGCCGGCAACCCCACCTGGTCGCCCTCGGCGACGCCGTCGCCGGAGATCTCGACCCGGCCGTCCGCGAACAGGCCGGTTTCCACCGGTACGTAGCGCGAACTGCCATCCTGGACGATCTCGACGCCGAAACCGCCCTCGCTGAGCGCCACGAGCGCCGCCACCGGGACGGTCAGCACGTTCCGGCGTTCGGACGCGGTGAACGTCACGTCCACCGTGGCGATCGTGAGAGCCGCCGTGGCCCGCTGATCGTCGATCCGGACGACCACCTCGATCTTCGTCTCGTCCTCGCCGTCCGGCTGCTCACTGGGCTGGATCACGGTGGCGACCTCGGTGATCCGGCCGCGGACGGTCTTGTCGGTCGGCAACGCGACCTCGACGGTCGCGCCGCGCCTGGCCAGCCGCTGGTCGTCGGTGTCCAGGTCCACGGTGACCGCCTTGGCGGTACCGGTGTAGGTCAGCACCTTCGCACCCGGGGACACCGGATCACCGACGCCGAGGGACCGGCCGTCGACCCGGATGGCTTCCGGCGCGAACACCACCCGGCCCAGCTCGACCGCGCCCGTTTCGGGCAGTCCGAGGTCGTCCTGCCACTCCCGTACCGCCTCGGCGGTGGAACTGCTGTACTCGTCGTCCACGGTGAAGCCGTCGTACCCCAGCGCCTTGAGGTTCTGCTCCAACTGCTTGACGTCGGGGCCCTCGACACCCGGCGAGAGCCGCCGGTACGCGGGCAGCCTGCCGTACATGAGCACGACCGGTCGGTTGTCCACCCGGAACAGCGTCCTGCCCCGGCCGATCCGGGCGTCGGTCGCGGGCACCCAGGTCACCGTGCCCGGGGTCCGGCTGACCACCGAGGTGGTGTCGCCGTAGCCCAGCTCGCCGGACTCGGTCTGGGTGTCCCGGAGGGTCTGCCGGGTGACCGTGCCGGTCGTCGGCGGCAGGACCGGGGTACCGCCGTCGCCGGCCCGCCCCTCGCGGCCGGTGCCCACGACCGCGGCGCTGACGCCGCCACCCGCGGCGAGGACCGCCAGGGTGACCAGGGCGGTCCGGCGGCGTCCCCGGCGCCGGCGGTGCGCCGGCCCGTCCTGGGTGGGGTCCACCGGGTTCATCGGGGCGCCCCCGGGCCATCATCGTGGGTCAGTGGGCCGCCCTTGGCGCCCATGATGTCCTGGCACGCCTCCTGCGCCTTCTTGAAGTCCGGGTCCTCGCCCTGCCGCGAGTCGATCCTGATCTCCCCCTTGTCCCCCGGGTCGGGGAAGTCCTCGACCCCGTGCTCGCGCATGCACTGCGCGAACTTCCGGGCCTGCTCCGCCATCCGCGGGTCCGGCTTGGCGCCGTTCGCCGCGGGTGAGTACTTCCGGCACGCCTCCTGGGCCCGGTCCAGGGCCTGCTCCTGACCCTTGCGGATCTTGAGCGAGATGTTGCCGTCCTGCGGGTCCTCCATGTCGATCCCGTGCTCCCGCATGCACTGCGCGAACTTCAGCCCCAACTCGTGCGGGTCCACCGAGGCCGAGGCCGAGGCACTGGGCGCGGTGGACCGCCCGCCGTTGGCCGAGGCCACCTCCCGGTCCCCGGTGCCGCCCCTCGCGCATCCGCCGACCGCCAGCACCACGGCCAGGGCGGCCAGTCCGGTACCGCCATGCCATCGCATCGCCACATCACTCCTCGACTCCGCCGGGCCTTCCGGCGGTCTGCGTGCCGATGCAACGCCCGGCTCCGTTTCCTGGGCGTTTCCCGGGCTGGCGGGCTAACACCGAGGAAACGCGGCCGCGCGTCATGATTGGGCGCATGCGGTTACTGGTGGTGGAGGACGAGCCGCTGCTGGCCGGCGCCATCGCGGAGTGGTTACGGGACGAGTCGCACGCGGTGGACACCGTCCACGACGGGGCGGCGGCGCTGGAGCGGCTGACCGTCCACAACTACGACGTGGTGATCCTGGATCGGGACATTCCGCTCGTACACGGCGACGACGTCTGCCGGGAGCTGATGGCCTCCGGGGGCACGGCGCGGGTGCTGATGCTCACGGCGGCGGCGGGCATCGCCGACCGGGTGGACGGGCTGGGTCTCGGCGCGGACGACTACCTGGGCAAGCCGTTCGCCTTCGCCGAACTCGCCGCCCGGGTCCACTCGCTGGGCCGGCGCTGCCGCCCGGCCGACCCCCCGGTGCTGCGCCGCGCGGGCATCGCGCTCAGCCCGGCTCGGCACGAGGTCTTCCGGGACGGGCAGTACGTGCCGTTGTCCCGCAAGGAGTTCGCGGTGCTGACCGAGTTGCTGCGGGCCGACGGTGCCGTGGTCTCCGCCGAGTACCTGTTGGAGAAGGCGTGGGACGAGCATGCCGACCCGATGACCGGGGCGGTCCGGCTGACCATCCTCAAACTGCGACGCAAGCTGGGCGACCCGCCCGTCGTGGAGACCGTCGCGGGAGTGGGGTACCGGATCCGGTGAGAGTGAATCGTTTCGGGCCGCGCCGACTGACCCTGCGGACCCGACTGACCGTGATCTACGCCGGGATGTTCTTCGCCGCCGGTGTCGTTCTGCTGGGCGTGACGTACGCGCTGGTCAGTCAACAGCTCACCAGCGGGGGGCCGAAGGTGATGTCGCGGACCCAGATCGGCGTCGAGGGGGCCGGCGTTCCGCTGCCGGGAGAGGCCGGCGGGTCGAGCGAGATGTACGTGATGACCGGTAAGGGTGATGTGCTCTCCGGGGCCGAGGCCGAGCGGTGGCTGCTGGATCAGCAGGCCCGACTGCACCGAGCCGCACTCACCTCGCTGCTCACCCAGGGTGGCGTGGCGCTGCTGCTGGTCGGCGGCGTCGCCGCCGGTTTCGGCTGGCTGGTGGCCGGTCGGGTGCTGGCGCCGCTGCACCGGGTCACCGACACCGCCCGCCGGATCGCCGACGCCCCGGCCGCCGAGCGGGGGCTGCACGAACGCATCGCGCTGCCGGGACCGCACGACGAGGTCAAGGACCTGGCGGACGCCTTCGACACGATGGTGGAGCGGCTGGACCGGTCCTTCGACGGGCAGCGCCGGTTCGTCGCGAACGCCTCGCACGAGCTGCGTACCCCGCTCACGCTGGGGCGCTCGCTGGTCGAGGTGGCCATGCACCGCAAGTCGGCCTCGCCGGACGTACACCAGCTCGGCGAGACCCTGTTGGAGATCAACCTGCGGCACGAGCGGTTGATCAACGGGCTGCTCCTGCTGGCCAGCTCGGAGAACGAGATCGTCAACCGTCGCCCGGTCGACCTGGCCGACATCGTCAACCACGTGGTCGCCCAGGCCACCGCCCAGGCCGGCGAGGCGGCGGTCCTGCTGCGGGCCGAGGCCGAGGAGGCGCCGACCGTCGGCGACCCGTTGCTGCTGGAACGGGTGGTACACAATCTGGTCGAGAACGGCATAAGGCACAACGCCGGTGACGTCCGCTGGGTCCGGGTCGCCAGCCGCGACCGTGGTGACGGCCGGGTGGAACTCACCGTCACCAACACCGGACCCGACGTGCCGCCGTACGAGGTGCCGGCGCTGTTCGAACCGTTCCACCGGCTGTCCACCGACCGGCTCGCCGGCGCGGCGGGCGCGGGCCTGGGGCTGTCCATCGTGCGTTCGGTGGCCCGGGCGCACGGCGGGGACGTGTCCGCCCAGCCTCGGCCCGGCGGCGGCCTGGTGGTCACCGTGCTCCTCCCCGCGGAGCCCGTGCCGGGCGTCTCGGCCGGGTCGCCGGCCCTCCGGCCGGCGACCCGCTGAGACCGGCCCCGGCAGGGGGTCGGGCAGGAAGGGTGCTTCTAGGCGCGCACCCACTGCTGGTTGGAACCGCCGTTGCAGGTCCAGATCTCGATCTGGGTGCCGTTGGCCGTCGCCCCGTTCACCACGTCGAGGCAGAGCCCGGAGCCGACCCCGGTGATGGTGCCGTTGGCGTTGATGTTCCACTGCTGGTTGGTGCCGCCATGGCAGTCCCAGATCTCGACCCTGGTCCCGGCGGCGGTGGCCGCGCCGATCACGTCGAGGCACTTGTTGCCGTACACCCGCAGTTCCCGGGCGGACGTGAGCGTCCAGGACTGGTTGTTGCCACCGGTGCAGTCGTAGATGTCGACCTTCGTCCCGCTGCTGGTGGACGAGTTCGGGACATCCAGGCACCGGTTCGAACCCGCACCCCGGATGATCGAGGTGCCGCCGCCGTCGTTGCCACCGGTGCCGACCGCGCCGGTCGCGGTGTCGACGGTCCAGCTCGACTGGCAGGTCATCGACACGTTGGTGCCGCTGATGGTCAACGGCTCCCAGACGTACCGGGAGTCGGAGAGGTTGCCGGAGTTCCAACGGTCACCCAGGAAGAGGTAGCTCGTCGTGCTGCTGCCGGCCACCGGCAGGATCATCGTGGTCTGCGAGTTGCAGGTGTTGGTTCCCCCGGGGGCGAAACTGCGCCAGCTGCTCCAGGTGCCGGTGATCGAGGTGGCGGTCGCGTACTGGTTGTCGTTGGTCGACCAGCCGGTCAGGTGCGAGCCGAACAGGTAGTAGGTGCCGCCGATCTTGACCATGGCCGGGCTCTCGTACTGGTTGAGCGTCTTCACCAGCGCCGTGACGCTGAGGAAGTCCGGCGACAGCTGGTAGATCTGCAACTTGGCGTTCGTCCGGTCCTCGCTGATGAAGTAGCCGGTGCTGCCGTCGAGGAACAGGGTGTCGTCCAGGCTGTCGTGTCCCAGCGGCTTGAAACTGCCCCGGTACGTGTAGCTGCCGCAGATGCTGCCACTGGTGGCCACCCCGGCCCGGCGCTCCGAATAGCTGGAGTTGTCGATGTGCATGTACATCACGTACGTGGACGTGGCGCTGTTGTAGATCACGTGCGGGCGTTCCACGATCCGGTTGGGCCCCAGGTCACCGCTGGCCTGGCGGGTCAGGACGTTCCCGACGAACGTCCAGCTCCTGAGGTCGGTGGAGGAGTAGCAGGTGACGTTCTGGAAGGCCGACCCGTTGGTCTTGTCCTCACCCAGCCAGTAGTACGTGTCGCCGACCTTCGTGATCCCCTCGCCGTGCGCCTGGACGGCCCGGCCGGACGTGTCGGTCCAGACCGTGCCGGGGGTGATGGTGACGGGCGCGGCGTGGGCCGGCTGGGCGACGAGGCACCCCAGCAGCGCGAGGGTCATTGTCAGGAGGGTGGAGGCCAGTCTCTTCCGCATTGCGGTCCTTCCGGTACGGGGACGCGGCGCCGGTGTGGAACGCACCGGAGCGCGCACACCGTTAATTTATTAACGTGAATGTTACCAGTTCAGGCCGAGGCCCCCGATGAACCGCGTGAGCGCGCCCGCGATGGCCTGGTGGTCGTGCGCGGAGGGGTGCCAGTCGCAGCCGAGCAGGTCGAGACCCAGCGCCGTGTTGTCGTAGTGCAGCGATCGGACCCGGGTGTCACCCTGGCTGTTGCGGGTCCGCACGACCTGCTCGACCGAGTCACCGAACGGGGTGCCACTCATGTCCGGGTAGGTCAGCACGAGGTACGCGCCAGCGCCGTACCGGGTGCGCAGTTTGTCGAGGAAGGCCAGATAGGCGGCCCGGTAGTCGGCGGCCAGGGCGTCGACGGTCGCCCACTTCTCACCGGCGTGCAGGGCCGTGGAGAAGTCGTTGAAACCCAGGCCGACGACGATCACCTGCGGCTTCCAGGTGCCCGGGTTCTGCCAGGTCGTGCTGTTCCACACCGCCTGCAGGTCCGTCTCGTACCAGGTGCGGAAGTTGTCCGAGCCCTGGCCGTTGTAGTTGCGGACCATGCCCATTCCCGACCACGCGTTGATCTGGTAGTCGGCGTTGAGCCCCTGGGCGGTGCGGGCCCCGAAGCTGAGGTCGGCGTTGGAGTTACGGGTCACCCCACCGTTGCTGTTGCAGTCGCGGGTCGTGGACGTGTCGCCGTACCCGGCGGTCCAGGAGTCCCCGATGAACTCGATCTGCCGGCTCCGCGCAGCGGGCTTGGCCAGGATGGCGCCGCCGGCGGCGGCGACCAGCCCGCCGAACTCCCCGGCGCCCCAGGGGCTCTCGGTGCGCTTGGCCAGTCGTACGGTGTGTTCCGCGTTGGTGAGGTTGCGGACCCAGTAGGTGGTCTGGCCCGGTGTCACCAGGGTGGCCACGGTCGTCCCGTCGACCTGGACGGTGTAGTCGTTGAGGGAGTCGTTCAGCACGATGCCCACTCCGGTGCCGCGGAACCGGCCCTCGAAGTAGACGCCCGGCCAGGTGTACTGCACCGTGTTGCCGGTCGCCCTGACCCGGCCCGCCGTCCGCACCTGGTCCAGCACGCCGGACGCCGGCGGCGCCGAGGTGGGCGGCGCCGAGGTGGGTGGCGCGGAGGTGGGCGGTGCCGAGGTGGGCGGTGCCGACGTGGGCGGCGCCGAGGTGGGCGGCGCGGAGGTGGGTGGTGCGGTGGGGCCGTCCCCGCAGGCCACGCCGTTCAGCGCGAAGTCCGTCGGTACGGGGTTCGCGGAGTTGTTCCACGACCCGTTGAAGCCGAACGAGGCGCTGCCGCCGGTGCCGAGGTTGCCGTTGTAACTGGCACTGCTGACCGTGACCCGGGAACCGGCCTGGGTGACCGTGCCGTTCCACAGTTGCGTGACCGTCTGGCCCGCGCCGAAGGACCAGGTCAGTCGCCAGCTGCTGATCGGGTCGCCGAGGTTGGTGAGGTTCACACTCGCGCTGAAGCCCCCCGACCATTGGCTGGCCACCGTGTAACTGACCCGACAACCGGCGGCGGCCTGCGCGGAACCGGCGGTGGTGAGGGCGGTGGCGGCCGTTGCGACCGCGGCGGTGGCGACCACGGACACTCCCAGGTGGGACCGGCGACGAACGGATCGCATCTGCGCTCCTAGCTGGCGATGGGTGGGCTCATGGGAAGGGCGGGTCCGGTTCCGTGACCGGGCCGCCAGCCGATCCGCGCCACGGATCGGCTGACGGCCGGGTCGGGGGATCCGGGTCACGAACTGGTGCAGGCGATCTCGGTCGGGGCCGGTGAGCTGTTACCGTTCGCCACGAATCCGAAGCCCACGGTTGTGCCGGGGCCGACGGTGCCGTTGTACGGGGCGTTCCGCACGCTCACCGGGCCGCTGGTGCCGGTGTTGACGCCGCCCCACAGGCTGCTGATGCTCTGCCCGCTGGACAGCGTCATCCGGACCGTCCAACCGGTGATGGCCGATGAGCTGGTCACGTCGACCTGGGCCTGGAAACCACCGTTCCAGGGGTTGATCAGGTGATAGGTGGCGGTGCAACCGCCCGGCTGCGAGGTGGGCGGCTGCGAGGTGGGCGGCTGCGAGGTTGGCGGTTGCGAGGTCGGCGGCTGGGAGGTGGGCGGCGTGGTCGGCGGTTGCGTGGTCGGCGGCGTGGTCGGCGGCCGGGTGGTCGGCGGCGCGCTGGTGGGCGGGGTTCCGCCGTCCGGGGCGACCGCGCGGCCGGTGGTCGGCGAGATCATGCCGGCGCACAGGCCCCGGCTGGTGAGGTTGGCGACGATCCGCGGGATGGCGGCGATGGTGTTGGCCGGCCAGTCGTGCATCAGGATGACCCCACCGGGCTGGAGCCGGCTGGCGTTCTGCACGATCTGATCGGTCGAGGCGTTGTTCCAGTCCTGGGAGTCCACGTCCCAGATGATCTCTGTGAGGCCGTAGCTCGCCTCCACCGACCTGAGCGTCGAGTTGGTCTCCCCGTACGGGGGTCGGAACAGCTTCGGAGCCTGTCCGGTGAGCTGCTGGAGCACCTGTTGGGTCTGCGAGACCTCCGACGTGACCTGCGACTGGCTCATCTGGGTCAGGTGGGGGTGGGTCCAGCTGTGGTTTCCGATCCACATCCCGGCGGCCTTCTCGGCCTGGACCAGCGACGGATTGTTCTGGGCGTTCTGGCCGATGTTGAACAGGGTCGCCCGTACCCCGTTGGACTTGAGGGTGTTGAGCAGCGTCGTGGTGTTGCCGGCGGTGGGCCCGTCGTCGAAGGTCAGTGCCACGTACCCGGAACAGCTGGCCGCCATCGAGGGGGCGGCGGTGACGGCCAGCGCGGTCGCCGCCGCGGCCAGCAGGACCGCGACGCTGGCGGCGATGGTTCGTCCGGGTGGGAAGGTTTTCATTGCTGATCTCCCTCGGGAAGGGTGTTGCTGCGACGGCGTGGAGGGTTGGCGTCGGCACTGACCCGCCGTGTCGATCGTCAGGTCGACCGGCGATCCGGAGATCGCGGATCTCGCTGCTTCATGACCAACTCGGGGGCGGGTTGGCGGTCCAGCGTCGTCGGTGGGCGGCGAGCCGGCCGGTTGAGGGCGGCGGCCGCTCCTGGTCGAGGGTGGTGGCAGCCCTCGTCGATGCCCGGTGACAGGGGGTGCCGCTCGGCGGGTACTGCCCGCTGCCCGCCCGGCGCGCGTCCGGTTCCCGGCGCACCGTCCTGTCGGTCTTCAGCTCGGCTCCGGGGAGATTATGCCGGAGTATTTCGACCTCAGTCAATCTCGATTGATCTTCGAAATTGTCGTCTGTCCATGTATTGACGAGCGGGTACGGCGGTTCTAGGGTTCAGCTCAGTCGGGCGGGCGGTCTGGCCTTCGCTGGCCACCCGACGCCGAGCCATGTCCGGCGAACCCGCCCTGAGTCGGGGAAGGGTGCGTGCACATGACGGTATCCAGGCGGTCCGCCCTGGCGCTGGGTGGAGTTGTCGCCGGAACGGGTCTGCTCACTGTCCTGGCCATGACGCCGGCGCTCGCCGGTGGTGGAACGGCCACCCTGGCTGGTGGCTGCAACGCCACCGCCCGGATCGACTCGCAGTGGGGCTCCGGGGCGACCGGGGGGGAGATCGTCAACGTCACGGTCACCAACACCTCGGCGACCGCCGCGACCCAGTGGAGCGTGACCGGGACGCTCGGCAGCGGTCAGCGGATCACCTCGGCCTGGAACGCCGTCGTCAACACGACGGGCTCGACCGTGACCGCGACCAACGCCGGATACAACGGACATCTCGCCCTGGGCGGATCGACCAGCTTCGGCATGCAGCTCTCCGGCGTCGCTCCCGCGCCCGCGCTGAGCTGTACCAATGACGCCACCGGGCCGACCGCCTCGGTCTCGCCCACCGATCAGGCGCCCGGCACCGACGTGACCGTCACCCAGGCCGACAACCAGCGCACGATCACCCTGATCGTCGGGCAGACCCTCGGGGTGTCCCTCGGCGCCGACTTCGTCCCGCCCACGGTCAGCGGCCCGGCCCTGACGAAGGTGTCGACCAGCGGGGGCTTTCCGACCGGCCAGCCCCTGAACGCGGTGTACCGCGCCGACCGGGTTGGTTCGGCCGAACTCAACAGCTACACCGATTACCCCTGCCGGCACACCTCGCCGCCGTGCGCGCTGCCCTCGCAGACCTGGACGCTGCACGTCAACGTCGTCGAGGCGCCCTCGACCGGGCAGACCGTCACCGTCACGGACGTCGACAACCTGAAGACCGTCGCGCTGCACATCGGCGACACCCTGGTGGTCAAGCTGCAGAGCATCTACCAGCCGCCCAAGGTCGCCACCACCGGGGTCCTCACCCAGCGTGAGGTCGTCGGCGGCTACCCGACCGGCCAGCCGCTGGTGGCCACCTACCTGGCGACGGCGTCAGGACAGACCGACCTGTCCTCGGTCACCGACGCCGCCTGCATGCACCAGCCCATGCCCTGCCCGACGCCGCAGATCTCGTGGAAGCTCCACGTCACGGTCACGGCCTGAGCGTTCGCCTCGCGGTCCCGATCCGATCGGTGTGACTCCTGGTTCCTGCTGGCAAGACCGCAATGGTGGCGGCTTTTCTGCCGGAGGGTGGCTTGTTA
>NZ_JBTIXF010000024.1:0-95202 GCF_055793945.1 Plantactinospora sp. A48
GGAGGGGGGGGGGTTCTTTTCTCGTTTGGGGGGTGGGGGGGGGGGCTGTACTGGGGGGGGGGGTGTGTTGGGGGGGGATCCCTCCCCCCCCCCCCCCCCCCCCCCCCCGCGGTTTCTCCCACGGGCACGACGATTCCACCGTCCCGCCGCACGGTGTTTCCCGGGACGCTGTGGGCGTCCCGCATCCGGTTCACCCCGGCTGCGCTAGCGTGGTGATCATGCAGGGACCTGCGGAGGGGCGGACCCGTCGAATGTTCGGCGGGCGAGCCGGCGCGCTCGGCGACCTGGCCGCCAGCCCGTACCGGGCGGACCGCGACCGGATCGCCAGCTCGCCGTTCTTCGCCCGGCTCGGCGGGGTCACCCAGGTGGTCAGCCCCGGCGGGGCCGGTCTGCTGGTACACAACCGGCTCACCCACAGCCTGAAGGTCGCCCAGGTCGGCCGCGCCATCGCGGAGCGGCTGGCCGCCGGCCCGTACGCCGAGCTGCTGACCCGGCTCGGCGGCTGCGATCCGGACGTGGTGGAGGCCGCGGCACTGGCGCACGACCTCGGCCACCCGCCGTTCGGGCACCTCGGCGAACAGGTGCTGGACCGGCTGGCCCGCCACCAGTTGGGGCTGCCGGACGGGTTCGAGGGCAACGCGCAGTCGTACCGGATCGTCACCAGCACGGAGATCCGCAAGACCGCGACCATCGGTCTGGACCTCACGGCGGCGGTCCGGGCCGCCATGCTGAAATACCCGTGGACCCGGCGTGGCTATCCGGATCCGCATCCCCGCTGCCTCGATCCGGCGCCCAGAGGTGCCGCCGCGCCGTCGGCCGACCCGGAGAGCGGTTCGGTCAAGTTCGGCGCGTACGACACCGAGGCGGCTGACCTGCGCCAGGCCCGGGAGCCGTTCGCCGGCCGGATCGCCGACTGGCAGCAGACCGTCGAGGCGTCGATCATGGACACGGCCGACGACATCGCGTACGCGATCCACGACGTCGAGGACTTCCACCGGGTCGGCGTGCTCCAGCAGGGCGTGGTGGCCACCGAGCTGACCGGGTGGCAGCGGGACGCCGGTCAGCTGCGGAACCTCAGCGACGCCGTCCTGGCGACCGCCCGCCGTCGGCCCGGCGCGGCGATCGAGCGACTGCGCCGGCAGTTGCACCGCAAGGACGCCTGGATCAGCGACGGTGACGCCTTCGCCGCCGCGGTCGAACACGTCCGCGCCGAACTGGTCGACGGACTGCTCGCCGCGCCGTTCGACGGATCGATCGAGGCCGAGCAGTACGTCGCCAGCTTCTCCGCCCGGTGGACCCGTCGACTGGTCGACGCGGTCACCGTGACGGCGGCCCCGGCGGTCCGCTCCGGCCACGTGCTGCTCGACGTCGCACAGTGGCACGAGGTGCAGGTGCTGAAACTGGTCCACCACCGCTTCGTACTGGAACGTCCCGACCTGGCGTTGCACCAGCGCGGTCAGGCCCGGCTGCTGACAACCCTGGTCGAGGCGCTGTTCGCCTGGCTGCGCGACACGGGGGAGGGCGGCCGGTTGCCGCAGCGCCTGCACGACCTGGTGGAGCTGGCCGAGGCCGAGCTGCATCCGAGGACGCCCGACCGGATCGGTCGGGCGCAGGCGCGGGCCACCGTCGATTTCGTCGCCGCCCTCACCGACGGACAGGCCGGTGCGCTGCTCGACGCGCTGTCCGGCCGTTCGGGCGCGCTCTGGACCGACGCCTTCGTCCTCTGAGTCCTTGGTCCCGGCGGTGTGACCGGTCGGGTCCGCTGATGGCGGCGTCGGGCTCGGGCTGACCGGTCGGTCCGCTGATGGCGGCGTCGGGCTCGGGGTTGCCGTCGGCGTACCCGGCAGGGCTAGCTCGGCCGCGACTCGTGGTCGGCGCGTGCGGCGAGCAGGGCGGTCATGTTGTCCGCGCACCAGGCGCGGGCCGCGTCGATGAGCGTCAGGAGGCTGCGGCCCAGCGGAGTCAGGGCGTACTCCACCCGGGGTGGGTTCTCGGCGTACGCGTTCCGCTCCACCAGGCCGTCGCGTTCCATGGCTCGCAGGGTCTCGGCGAGCACCTTCGCGGTCACCGTACGCAGTGGGACACGAAGCTCGCTGAACCGGCGTGGCCCGTGCTCCAGGCACAGGACCACCATCGCGGTCCACTTGTCGCCGATCTGGAAGGGCATCACGCTCGACGGGCAGGCCGCGTCGAACATGTCCTCCCGCAGGCTCAGCGTCACGGCCCGAGCGTAACCCCGGTACCGTTGCGGTAACCAGGGTGCCGGCGGTTAGCGTCCCGCCATGAGCAGCATCGTCATTTTCGGCGCCGGGGGTCGGGCCGGCCGGGCCGTCGCCGCCGAGGCCCGCCAGCGTGGCCATTCCGTCACCGCCGTTGTCCGGGACCCCGCCAGACATCCCGATCTGTCCGCCGCGATCCGTGGCGACGTCACCGATCCGGAATCGGTCGCCGCTGCCGTGGGTGGCCACGACGCGGCGGTCAACGCCGTCAGCCCGGCCTCCGGACCGGAGGAACTGGCCCGGCTGGACCTCGATCCAGCCTTCTTCCGCAAGGCGGTCGACGCGCTGCTGGGTTCCGGCGTGCCAAGGCTGGTGGCGATCGGCCTGTTCGTGAACCTGCTCGACGGCGACGGCCGGCTCCTGCTGGACGTTCCCGAGATCCTGCCGGCCGAGTTCCGGCCGTTCGCGCTCGCCCACACCGCCGGGTTGCGGCGGCTCCGGGACGCGGGGTCGGCCACCGACTGGGTGATGCTCACCCCGCCGGCCCTGTTGCGGGACGGCCCGCGTCTCGGCCGGTACCGAATCGGTGGCGAGACCGCGCCCGAGGGCGAGTTGTCGTACGCGGACCTGGCCGTCGCGGTCATCGACGAGATCGAAAGGCCCAGTCTGCACCGGACCCGGGTGTCCATCTTCAACCGGTAGGTGCCATCCGTCGGCAGCGGTTCAGCCGGACCGGACCCGGGCGTCGTGCCAGGTCCGGCCGGAACGCTTACACATTGCCACTGGTCTATGCACAAGATCGATGCTATGAAATGGTGGGTCGCTGGCGACCTACCAGGGCAGTGCCGCCTCCACCGGTTGGGCATCGAAGTCGTTTGGGGAGACCAGTACATGAACGCAAATCAGGATGGTCGGCTGCGCGCCCGATGGCGGCGTTCGACGAGAACCATCATCGCCGCGGCGACGATGTCCACCGGAGCCGCCGTGCTCACGGTCGGACTCACGATCGGAGCGGCCGTGGCGAGCGCCGGCACCGCCGAGCGCAGCTCGCCGAACGTTTCCCTCGCCGCCCCGGCGGTTTCCAGCGTGGCGGCTGGTATCGCACACACCTGTGCGGTACCCACCGACGGCACCCTGTGGTGCTGGGGCGGTAACTACAGCGGCCAGCTCGGCGACGGCACCACCACGAGCCAGAGCGCCCCGGTGCGGATCGGTACCGCCACCAACTGGGCCAGCGTCGAGGCCGGTACCAGTTACACCTGTGGGGTCCGGACGGACGGCACGCTGTGGTGCTGGGGCAGCAACAGCCGGGGCCAGCTCGGCGACGGCACCACCACCAGGCGGAGCGCGCCGGTACAGGTCGGCACCGCCACCACCTGGGCCAGGGTCAGCGCCGGCGACCAGCACACCTGCGCCACCCGGACCGACGGCACCCTGTGGTGCTGGGGCTTCAACCGCACGGCGCAACTGGGTCAGGGGAGTACCTCCCCCTACACCGCGACCAGCCCGATCCAGGTTGGTACGGCGACCAACTGGGCGAGCGTCACGACCGGCTTCGGCCACACCTGCGCCACCCGGACCGACGGCACCCTGTGGTGCTGGGGTGACAACTCGAACGGGCAGCTCGGTTTCGGCACCCTGACCCCCAAGACGTCTCCCTTCCAGGTCGGCACCGCGACAACCTGGGAGGGCATAACGGCTGGGTACGCCTACACCTGCGCCACCCGTACCGATGGCACCCTGTGGTGCTGGGGGGAGAACGGGTACGGACAGCTCGGCGCGACTGGCTCCTACCAGACCTCGCCGGTCCAGGTCGGCACCGCAGCCACCTGGAACAGGGTCACCGCGACCTTCGACACGACCTGCGGGACCCGGACGGACGGCACCCTGTGGTGCTGGGGCAACAACGGCAAGGCGCAGGTTGGCGACGGAACCACCACCAACCGGTACGCGCCGACCCAGGTCGGCACCGCCACCACCTGGACCGGTGACGTCGTGGTCGCCTACCACGGCTGTGCGATCCGCACCGACGGTGGCCTGTGGTGCTGGGGCGACAACTCGGGTGGCCAGCTGGGCGACGGCACCACCACCCAGCGGTCGGCCCCGGCGCAGGTGACCTTCCCGAGCTGACCACAACCCGCCCCGAGGTCGCCGAGGCGGACGGCAGACGCCGACGTCCGACCGGCTGGGGTTTCGACGCCGTGCCGTCGGTCCGCACCGCACCTGTGGCGGTGCCGGGCCGACGGCACGAGCGCGAACGGCCGGCCCGGTCGATCGGCGCGGCCGACGGGGTCACGTGGTCGACCGGGTCAGGTGGTCGACCGGGTCACGTGGTCGACCGGGTCACGCGTCGAGCAGGCCGGTCACCGTGACCACGAGGGCCCGGCTGAGCCGTGCCGGGAAGTCGACGCGGGAGGCCGCCAGCAGCGGATCCTGGACCGCCTCCAGCACCGCGGGGGAGGGGTTGGCGAACGGCCACAGCCCGGCGATCAGCACCACCGACAGCGACACGAGTTCCCGCGCCGCCGCCGGGGTCAGCGCGCGGACGCGGTCCCGCAACAGCCGCGCGAGCCGGCCCTGCAGCTCGGCGTGGGCGAGCTTGAAGTCGCGTACCGCCTCGGCGGAGATGTTGCGTTCCAGCTCGGTGCCGAGCGAACTCCACAGTTCACAGACCAGCGGGCGGCGGGCGACCGACCGGGCCAGCGCCGTCACCACGGCACCGGGCGCCGGCGGGTCCGTCGGGTGTGGTTGCGGCAGTTCGGCGGGAAGTTGCGCCAACCAGTCGTGCAGCGACTGGTTGAGCAGCGCGAAGAAGACCGCCTCCCGGGTCTCGAAGTAACGGACCACGTTGGTCTTGGACAGGCCGACCCGCCGGGCGAGTTCCCGCAGGCTGATGTCGCGTACCGGCATCTCGGCCAGCAGCTGTCCCGCGGCGTCCAGGATGGCCCGGCGTCGGGCCTCGCGCTGCTGCGGGCTTCTGGCCCGCTGAAACTCCGGTCGCTGGCCGGTTGTGGTCATGGTCACTAGCTCGGGAAATCGACGGACTCGCTCACCGACCGCCACTCGGCGTCGGTCGCGGCCCGCCGTTCCGCCGCGTCGCCGGCCGCCGCCACGGCGTCGGAGCCGAGCAGCAGGCGCAGCGGCGGGGTGGGTGCCTCGGCGAGGTCCAGGACGACCCGCGCGACCCGCGCCGGGTCGATCGGCTGGTTGCCGTCGGCGGCGCGCAGCCGGGCCTCCGCGGCGCCGATCACCGGCTGGTACGCCGCGCTGATCGGGATGATCCGCATCGAGGAACCCGCCCAGTTCGTCCGCATGCCGCCCGGCTCGACGACCGTGACCTTGATGCCGAAACCGGCCACTTCCTTGGCGAGTACCTCGGAGAACCCGCCCACCGCCCACTTGGCGGCCTGGTAGGCGCCCAGCCCGGGGCTGGCGACCCGGCCACCGACCGAGGAGATCTGGATGACGTGGCCGGAGCCCTGTTCCCGCATGGCCGGAAGCGCGGCGCGGGTGACGTTGACGACCCCGTAGAAGTTCGCGTCGAGCTGGGCCCGGAAATCCTCCTCGGGCATGTCCTCGATCGAGGCGACGTCCGCGTACCCGGCGTTGTTCACCACCACGTCCAGCCGCCCGAACGCCTCCAGCGCGACCCGCACGGCCGCCCGAGCCGCGGTCGCGTCGGTCACGTCGAGCGCGACGGTCCGGACCCGGTCGCCGTACGCGTCGACGAGGTCCTGGAGCTGGTCGGTCCGGCGGGCGGTGGCCACCAGGGTGTTGCCGGCCCGGAGGACGGCCTCGGCGAGGTCACGGCCCAGCCCTCGGGAACTCCCGGTGATCAGCCAGGTTCTGGTCATGATGGTTCCTTTCCTTGGATCGGGTCGAATTCCCCATGTCGCCCGCCCCGAACGTGGGGTCGGGCGAGGGGAGCGGCGTCTGAGCCGGCATTCCTGTCCCGCGTCGTGATCTTGTCCGCCACCATAAGGTTCCGCCGGCCTCTTATGTTTTCCACGATAACAGGCCACTGGCCTCTTCGGCGACCTGGTCCGTCGCGGGTCACCGGGCCCGCGCCGGTGCGTTATCGTTGCCGGGGTGCCGACGATCGGATGATCGTCGTATCCGCGAGGGTCGGAGTGGACGAGGATCGGAGTTGATCGTGGTAGGTGACGACGACATCTCCGGGTGAGAGCCCGGACCGGCCGCCGGGGCGCGTGATCGCGCCGTCGCCGCGGCCTCCCTGTCGTCCCCTCCGCTTCGTACCGGGCGCCAAGGTCGCGCGCCCGGCCGTCATTCTCCGAGGTCGATCGTGTCCGACGCTTACATCGTCAGCTCCGCCCTGTCCTTTTCCTGGCCGGACGAGACGCCGGTCTTCGGCGACCTGTCCTTCTCCGTGCCGGGCGGCCGGACCGGCCTGGTGGCGCCCAACGGCAGCGGCAAGACCACGCTGCTGCGGCTGATCGCCGGTGACCTGCGCCCGACCTCCGGCACCGTCACGGTGCGGGGCGTACTCGGTTACCTGCCACAACACCTGCCCTTCGCCGTCGACCAGACCGTCGGGCAGGTCCTCGGCGTCGACCGGACCATCGCCGCGCTGCACGCCATCGAGGCCGGCGATGCCAGCGAGCAACACTTCACCGCCGTCGGCGACGACTGGGACATCGAGGAACGCACCGCCGCCGAGCTGGACCGGCTGGGCCTGGGCGAGGTCACCCTGGACCGGCGGCTGGGCACCCTCAGCGGTGGACAGGTGGTCTCCCTGGGTCTGGCGGCGCAGCTGCTCAACCGCCCGGACGTGCTGCTGCTGGACGAGCCGACGAACAACCTCGACAGCGCGGCCCGGGAACGGCTGACGGCGGTGCTGCGGGGCTGGAGCGGCTGCCTGCTGGTGGTCAGCCACGACCGGGCGCTGCTGGACGAGATGGACCGCATCGCGGCCCTCGACCACGGCGAGATCCGCTGGTACGGCGGCACCTACACCGACTACGAGCAGGCCGTACGCGCCGAGCGGGAGGTTGCGCAGCGGCAGGTCCGCACCGCCGAACAGGACCTCAAGCGGCAGAAGCGCGAGCTGCAACAGGCCCGCGAACGGGCCGCCCGCCGCGCCTCCACCGCCGCCCGCAACCTGCCCGACGCCGGCCTGGCCCGGATCGTGGCCGGCGGCCTCAAACGGGACGCCCAGGTGTCGGCCGGTCGGGCCAACGAGACCCACACGGCCCGGGTCGGCGACGCCCAGGCCCGCCTCGACCAGGCCAGCCGGGCGGCCCGGCAGGACGACCGGATCGTCATCGAACTGCCCGACACCGCCGTGCCGGCCGGCCGGACCGTCTTCGCCGGCGAGCACCTGCGGACCGAGTACGACGGGCGGCCGGTGTTCGCCGGTGACGGCATCGACCTGAGCATCCGGGGACCGGAGCGGATCGCGCTGACCGGCGCCAACGGGGCGGGCAAGTCAACCCTGCTGCGGCTGGTCAGCGGCGACCAGCAGCCGGTGTCCGGGACGGCCACCCGGGCGGTCGGCCGGACCGCGTACCTGTCCCAGCGGCTCGACCTGCTGGACTCGGACCGTACCGTCGCGGAGAACCTCGCCGCCTTCGCCCCCGCCCTGGCCGACGCCGAGCGGATGAACCTGCTGGCCCGTTTCCTGTTCCGGGGCGACCGGGTCCACCTGCCGGTAGGGGCGCTGTCCGGCGGCGAACTGCTGCGGGCCACCCTCGCCTGTGTCCTGTTCGCCGCGCCGGCGCCCCAACTGCTCCTGCTCGACGAGCCCACCAACAACCTGGATCTGGACAGCATCGGGCAGTTGGAAGCCGCGCTGACCGCGTACCAGGGGGCGCTGCTCGTCGTCAGCCACGACCAGCGTTTCCTGGACGCGATCGGGGTCGACCGCTGGCTGCACCTGGCCGACGGCCGGTTGACCGAGATCCATGCGCCCCGGGCCGACTGAGTACGCCTGGTCCGGCTCGGACAGCCTGGCTCAGTGCGCACAGCCTCGTCCGGCGCGAACAGCCTGGGTCGGGTGAATTGCCCGGTTCGGGGTACCCGCCGAGCCTTTCGTCACCGTCGGTGATCGGCCGCTGACCAGGGATGGATCACCCCGACAGACTTTGCAATGCTTCCCTCCAGGCGACAGGCACGCACGGTGAGCACATGCTGGAGGCCAGTCCGATCATGAAAACGGAATCGTGGCAGCTCAAAGGTTGTGTAGCCGTGAGGGAAGCATTGCAAAGCCGCTGTCACCGGCGGCCCGAGAGCTCGGACCGAGATCACCCACGGTAATCATCGCAGTGGCCCGGCGCCATTACTCCACGTAGTCTTCGGGCCCTCGTCTGGATCAGCCAGCCAGCCGTCGGTGGAGGTGCCGCTCGGCGTACCGCTGCTCGACCCGCCGTTGGTGGGAGCCAGCGAGCATCGGCGGAAACCCGCGAGGGGTGGTCAGCGACCCGAGCCGCAGGTCGCAGGTCAGGGGTCCGTTGGCGCCGGTCGCGCCGGTCGCGCCGGACGGGCGCGCGGTTACGCGGTTACACGGTCGCCTTCACCGCGCGGAGGAAGGTCTGCCAGGAGGCTGGGCCGAACACCAGCGCCGGACCGTGGCGGTCCTTGCTGTCCCGGATGGCGACGATCCCGGTGAGGTTGCCGGCGACCTCCACGCAGTTGCCCTCGTTGCCGCTCCGGGTGCTCTTCCGCCACACGGCACCGGTCAGGTCAGTCATCGTACGTCTCCTTGATCACGTTGCCGATCAGGTCGTCTGACGCCGGCTCGTCGAGGGCGAGATCCCACAGCGTCCGCCAGGCTTCATCGTACGTCTCCAGCTCGCCCGGCTGATCCAGATAGAGGCTGCCGGTCAGCGACTCGCTGTACACGGTGGACGGCTCGGCCGGGCGGGTGCCCACGGGCGGGAAGTCAAGGATCGCAAACGCGTTTGCCACGGAGGCGGTGTGTGGCCCAACGGACAGCGGCAGCACCCGTACGGCGATGTTGGGTGCCCGGGCAACGTTCACCAGGTGGGCGAGCTGGCGCCGCCACGCCTCGATGTCCACGATGGGCCGGCGGATCGCCGACTCGTCGATGATGGCCTCGAACATCGGCGCGGCGGGGCTGCGCCGGGTGAGCAGCCGCTGCCGCTCCAGCCGCATCGCGACCTTCTGCGCCACCCACTGCGCGGTCCGGTCGGGCTTGGTCTCGAACACCGCCGTCATGTATTCCGGCGACTGCAACAGCCCGGGGATCAGCGTCGACTCGTACTGCCGGATGTGGCTGGCGGCGGCCTCCAGGCCGACGTACAACTCGAACCAGGCCGGGATCACCGCGCCGTAGGCGTGCCACCAGCCCCGGCTCTTGCTCTCGCGGGCGAGCGACACCAGCACCTCGGTCAGCTCCGTCGACATGCCGTAGAGCTGGCACATCAGCGTCACGTCGTGCGAGCGCAGGGACGACTGGCCGCCCTCCAACCGGTACATCTTGGCCGGCGACCATTCGAGCTTGGTGGCGGCGGCCTCCAGGTTGATTCCGGCCTCTTCGCGGGCCTGTCGGAGCAGCCGGCCGAGTTGGCGTCGCGGTACGGAGGTACCCACGTCGATCATTTGCCCCCGACCCTGTGGTCGACGACGATCCACCGACTTCGTCCACTCTGCCTGCCGAAATGACGCACCGTCAATCACCCGCACAAGACGATGCCGCGGGTGCGCGATGGAGGCCGCGCACCCACGGCACCGGGCGGGTGCGCGACGGCCACCGCGCACCCGCGGCACCGGCTGGGGAGCCGGGGAGGTTACGACAGCGTCAGCGCGGTGTCGTCGATGACGAACGAGGTCTGCGCCGAGGAGTCCTCGACGCCGGTGAACTTCAGGGTCACGGTCGACCCGGCCAGCGACGTCAGATCAACGGTGCGCAGCTGGTACCCGCTGGCCGCGTTCAGGTTCGAGTACGTGGCCACGGTCGTCGAACCGGCCTGGACGGTCAGCTTGTCGTAGGCCGTGCCCGTCGTGCTCTCCGCCGTGTCGATGTGCAGCCAGTAGGTGAGGGTGGCGTGGCAGCCGGCCGGAATGGTCACCGACTGCGACAGCGTGTCGGTGTGGGACCGGCCGTAGCCGTCCAGCCAGGCCTTGTAGGAGCCGCCGTGCGCTGGCTGGCTGGACGAGCTGCTGATCACCCCGGAACTCGCCGTCCAGGGTGCGGTGCCGGATTCGAAGCCCGGATTGCCGAGCTTCTGGCCCGAGCAACCACCACCGGGCGAGCTGACCGCCCAGCTGAAACTCGTCGTACCGGTGGCGCCGGTGCCGTCCTTGACGGTGACGGTCGTGGTGGTGTTCTGGACCGCCGTCGGCGTACCGCTGATCAGACCCGAGCTGGCGTTGATCGACAACCCGGTGGGCAGCCCGGTCGCGCTGTAGGTGAGGGTCTGGCCGCTGCCGGAGGACCTGGCCTGGATCTGCAGGCTGGTCGGTACCCCGGTGGTCGCTGTCTGGTTGCCCGGGTTGGTCACCGTCACCGTGTTCCCGCTGCCCGGGGGCTTGGTCAGCAGGCAGCCGGCGATGGTCAGGTCGATGGCGTTGGCGGAGTTGAGGCAGGTGGTGAACCAGTAGACCTCCTGCCCGTAGCTCTGGCCCTGGTACGCGTGGGTGGTGCCGTCCGCGTCGACCTCGCACGGATTGTTCAACGTACACATCTGGCCGTTGTCGTTGCCGGTGTTGTTGATCCCGACCACCCGGTTGCTGTTCAGGTCGACGATCGGCGACCCAGAGGTGCCGTGGGTGGTGTTGCATCCGCTGCTGTAACGGATCGAGTCGTGCCACGTCCACGCGTCCTCGCGGAGCGTGGGTACGAACCCGTTGATCGAGCAGTTCCAGATCTGCTTCCAGTAGCCCGACGGGATGAACATGTTGCTGGCGTCCACCGGGTGGGTGTCGGAGATGGTCAGCGCGGTCACGCCGTAGCTGGACCTGATGGACCCGAAGGTGGTGTTGAGACGGTACAGCGAGACATCGGTGTTGGTCATCGTCGCGTAGAGCAGCATGTCGGCCCGGACCGTACCGAGGGAACCACCGGTGGAGTTGAGCAGCGTGCCGGATCTCGTACTGGTCCTGTTCTGCAGCACCACACCCGCTCCGGGCATGCCGCCCTCGTAGCAGTGACCGTTCGTCAACATCAGGGCCCGGTCGGTGTCCACCGAGGTGGGATACCGGACGAGGGCGGCCGAGCAGTTGTTCAGGGCGATCGTCGCGGTCAGGCTGGCCGCCTGCAGGGTGTCGGCGGCAGCGGCTGGACGGGCCGGGCCGCTGATCGCGGCGCCGAGCACGATTACGCCAAGGGTGATGGCGATTCGTCGGAACATGGGCTCTCCAGATGGGAGTGGGGGATGCCGACATGAGCTTATGGCCGATCTTGCTCACAATGAAGAGAGTGAATTCCGCGAGGCATCGGCGAAGGATCCGGCAACCGGAGGGGGAGCGCGATGACCACACCGAAGAAAATCGACTTCAGGTCCATCCCCGACGACGGCGTGACCTGGACACTGTTGGGCACCCTCTACCTGCGAGCCTGGGAGAGCCGCCTGTCGCACCCCATTCTCGGGGACCGGTACGCGGCCGAGGCCGTCGAGCGCATCGACTACGACTTCGCCAGCCTCAGGCGGCGGGTCCGGCCCGACTACAACCAGTTCGTGGTCGGGCTACGGGCGCGGCAGCTCGACGACTGGGCCCGGGCCTTCCTGGCCGACCATCCGGACGCCACGGTGCTGCACCTGGGTTGCGGCCTGGACAGCCGGATGCTCCGGCTCGACCCGGAGGGTGTTCTTCGCTGGTTCGACCTGGACCAACCGCACGTCATCGACCTGCGCCAGCGGCTCTACCCGGAACACGGCAACTACCGGATGATCCGCGCCTCGGTCACCGAGCGGGGCTGGCTGGCGGAGATCCCCACCGACCGTCCCGTCCTGATCATCGCCGAGGGACTGCTGCCCTACCTGACCCCCGACGAGGTACGGGACCTGCTGCGACGGTTGACCGACCACTTCGCCACGGGCGAGCTGATCTTCGACGGGGTGGCTCCGTGGGTGGCCCGGATCGTCAAACCCTTCCGCTGGTCGGCGGGCGACGGCCGGGAGATCGAGCGGTGGAACCGGCGGCTCCGCCTCGCCGACCGGGCGGGGCTCACCGCCCACTCGGAGCGCATTCCGATCCGTCGTTACCGGGTGCTGTACCGGCTCATGGACGCCGTACCGCCGCTGCGGGCCGGCTCGACGACGTACCGGTTCACCTTCTGAGCCACCGCTGACCGGCGCCGGCCGGGACCGCGCTGACCGGCGCCGGCCGGGACCGGTTCTCCCGGGCCACGTCAGTTCGACGTGGCCCGGGAGAACCGGAGTGCCGGAACCCGGTCGGGTCGGGCGGGGATGCCACCGGGCTCCGGCGGATGGGGCCGGGTCAGGTCCGGTTCAGGTTCCAGAGGTGGTCGGCGGTGCCGTTGTCACCCCACTGGAGGGTCTGCGCCCCGGACGCCGTGCTCATGTTGGAGACGCCGAGCAGCAGGCCGCTGTTGACGTTCCGGAGCTTGTAGTGGCCGGAGCCGTCCGCCACCGGCACCCAGAGGTGGTCGGCGGTGCCGGTGTCACCCCAGACGAGGCCCGTGGCGCCCTGGCTGGTCGAGGCGTTCTGGATACCGAGCACCAGATTGCTGAGCTGGTTGACGATCTTGTATTGCCCGTTGCCCGCCGAGACGAGCGACCAGACCTGCGACGAGTTGCCGTTGGCGGTGGCCTGGACCACCGAGGTGCCCCACGCCGTGCCGGAGTTCAGCGTGTCGAGCCGCAGCCCGCTGTTGACGTTCGAGATCCGGTAGGTGCCCGAGAGGTCGGACGGGGGCGGCGAGGACGGCGGTGCCGACGTTGGTGGCGTCGACGTCGGTGGCGTCCCGTTCCCTGGGGTGATGGTGATCCGGTACGCGTCGTTGGTGGCCATGTTGACCGGTACCGAGATCGTCCCGTTGGACGGGGTGTACGTGCTGTTCGAGATCGTGCTCGGGCCGGCGGACGCGACCGTACGGCCCAGCGAGACGGTCTGCTCGACCTTGACGTTCACGGTGCTGCCGAGGCTCAGCGAGTTGAGCCCGTTGACCGTCACCGCGCAGGATCCCGAACAGTGCCCGACGATGATGCTGACCTGGTTGTTGCCCGACGGCACCGCGGCGAAGCCGTCGATGCCGGTCTGCGCCGGCGGGTTCGTCACGACCATGTTGCCGGACATGGCGCCGTACCAGGTGTAGAGCCAGTAGGCGGCGTTCGGGCTGCCACCACGGCTGGTCAGCAGGTCGCCGAGGGCGCCGGACTGGTTCCAGAACGCCAGTTCGGCGTCGCGGATGCCGAGCCGCTCGAACTTCGAGATGTAGCCGACGAGCGGACCGGGCAGGCCGACCTCGCTCGGCGAGGCGTACTCCTCGATCGCGATCGGCCGCCGGGCGATGCCGAGCTGGTCCTCGATCGACTGGACGGTGGCGACGTCACCGGCGATCTTCGAGGAACTCGACAGCTCGTGCCAGGCGAGGATGTCCGGCACGGTGTTCGTGTTGACCGCGTTCTGCAGGAAGTTCCGCATGTCGCTGATGTTGTCGGAGAAGCTCGGGCCCTGGATCGGCTTGTTCGGGTCGATCGAGCGGACCTGGCGGAACGTCGTGGTCCAGAAGCTCTCGTACGTCCCGTTGGTCGAGCGCCAGGTGTTGTCCGACTCGTTCCACAGCTCGTAGGCGGAGATGCTGTTGTAGTAGGACGAGGACTTCATCGCGTTGATCTGCGAGTTGATGAAGGGCGTCCAGGTGCTCCAGCTGAACTGGTACGGCCAGCCGGCGTAGTAGTCGGACAGCCGGTTGACCAGCTTCGCGCCGACGGCGACCGCTGTCGGCGCGACCTGGGAGATGTCGCCGGTGGGCTGCTGGCGGCCACCCTGCGGCATCTGGACGAAGGTGTTCGGCTTGATGGCCTGGGCGAGTGCGACCGACGGCTGCGTGGCGTTGGCGAGCCCGTAGAGGCTGCCGGTCGCGACGTGCGTCACGGGACGGAGCACCTGGTTGGCGTTGACGGTCAGGGTGTTCGCGGCGCTCGCCGCCGTTGCGGGGGTCAGGGTGAGGCAGGTGACGACGAGCGTGCCGGCAACGGCCGTGGCCGTGGTCGCCAGCAGGGATCGGGATACTCGTCGACCCCATCCGGTATGGACGGTCTGGGTCATGCCGTGAGGGCTCCTTCCAGGTTGGGCTCTGACGCTGGCCTGGCTCCGAAGGAAAATATGGAAAACAGTTTCCTGAATGTAAGGGCCATGTTTCCGAAGGTCAAGCGGCGCCGATCGATTTCCTGAGGCCCTGGTGTTGATGGTGCGTAGAGCCTGTTAACGGAGCGTGAGGAAACCCTTTGCCCTCAGCGACCCAGAGGCAGCCACACCCGCATCGGCCCGGCGGCCCGGTTGGCCCACAGGTGGTACGGGATGGCCGAGACCGTCGCCCGGACCACCTCGGAGGTGTCGGCCGCGTCGAGGGGCCGGTACAGGGCGTCGTCGCTGCTCGGGCGCACGGCCATCGTCGCGGCCAGGCGGACCGGAGCCAAGCCGTCGCCGGGCACCGCTTCGAGCGGTACGGAGGGATCGAGTTCGAGATCCTCGAAGACCGCTCCGGACAGCGCCTCGGGCACGTCGGCGTGCTCAAGGCAGTAGACGACCGGACCCCGGGCGAGCGCGACGGTGCCCCGCACGGCGTCCACCCGCGGGTGTGCGGTCATCAGGCGTGGGGGCATGTGCAGCACGAGTTCGGCCCGGTCGCCGGGCCGCCAGGCGCGGGTCAGGCGCAGGTAGCCCTCCTCCGCCGCCGACCGGACCCGGACCCCGTTCACCGACAGCTTCGCGTTGGCACACCAGGCCGGTACGCGCAGCGCGAGGGTCCACGGATCGTCGTCGGTCTCGGTGACCGTGACCGTGATCCGCCCGTCCCAGGGATAGTCCGTATCGACCTCGACCGTCCGACCGGCGCAGGTGTAGGTGCCGGCGGCGTACAGGTGCAACTGAAGTCCCAGCCCGTCGCCGGTCGCCGTGTAGTCGTGCAACGAGGCCATCAGCCGGGCCAGGTTGGGCGGGCAGCAGGCGCACGAGTACCAGGACAGCCGCTGCGAGGGCGCGTCCTCGTCGGAACCGTCGTGGCCGGTGCGCAGTTGCAGCGGGTTGGAGTAGAAGAACTCCCGGCCCGACTGGGCGATCCCGACGGCGATGCCGTTGTAGAGGAAGCGTTCCATCTCGTCGGCGTACCGGACCCGACCGGTGGCCAGCAGCAGCCGCCACGCCCACTGGAACGAACCGATGGCCGCGCAGGTCTCCGCGTACGCCCGGTCCGGTGGCAACTCGTACGGGTCGCCGAACGCCTCGTCGCGGTGCCGGGATCCCTGGCCGCCGGTGAGGTAGGTCTTGCTGGCCAGCGCCGACTCCCAGAGCCGTTCGGCGGCGGCCAGCAGGTCGGCGTCGCTGTTCTCGACCGCCACGTCGACCGCGCCGGCGAGCAGGTAGACCTGGCGAACCACATGACCGGTGACCTCGCGGGCCAGCCGCACCGGCTCGTGGTCCTGGAAGTACCGGGGTCCGAACCGGTCGCCACCGAGCAGCCCGTGCCCACGCAGCTCGACGAACCGGGTGGCGAGCGTCAGGTACGGCCGGTGCCCGGTGACGCGGTACAGCTCGACCAGTGCGGTCTCGATCTCGGGATGGCCGCAGACCGCGTCCTCGCCGTCCGGACCGTACCGGCGGACCAGCAGGTCGGCGAACCGGCGCGCGACGCCGATGACCTGCTGCGCCGCCGCGTCGGCGGGACCGTCACCGTCGCCGGTGCCGTCGGCGCCGCTGCGCGCCGCGGCGACCGCCGCCTGGATGAGGTGACCCGCGCAGTACATCTCGTGGCTGTAGTGCAGCTCGCTCCACTGCCGGTCCCGATGGTCGGTCTGGTAGTAGGAGTCGAGGTAGCCGTCGGGATCCTGTGCCTTCTCCAGCAACGCGGCCACCTCGGTGGCGAACCCGGAGACGTCCCCGGACCGGCCGCGCTCCCAGAACACCGCCTCAAGGGTCTTGTACACGTCGCTGTCGGCGAACCACATGCCGGCGAACGGCCCGCCGAAATCCCCGGTGACCCGCCGCAGGTTGCGGATGTTCCCGTACGCGTCGAGCTGCTCGACGCAGTGTGGCAACGTCGCCGCCGCGTTGCGCTCCTGCCAGGAGCCGAGCAGGCCGCGGGGATCCAGGCGCACGGCGTCCGCGTGCAGGGGCCGGAGCGCGGAACGGGCCTGGGGCGTGGGTACGACCGGACCGTACGAAGAAGTCATGGAGTGTCGTCCTCAGTCCTTGACGGCGCCGGCGGTGACACCGGCGGCCACGTACCGCTGCGCGACGATGAGCAGCAGGGTCGCGGGGATGGACGCGATGACGGCGGTGGCCATGATCGCGTTCCACTGCTGGTTGTTGTTGCCGATGTAGTGGTAGATGCCGAGGGTGATCGGCTGGGTGTCGCCCCCGCCGTCGAGCGTGGTGGCGAAGACGAAGTCGGACCACGCCCACAGGAAAGCGAACAACGAGACGGTGACGACGGCGTTGCGGGAAATCGGCAGGACGACCGAGACGAACGTGCGCCACCTCGTGGCGCCGTCCATCCGGGCCGCGTTGATGAGCTCCTCCGGGATGCCCGACATGAACGCTGTGAAGATCAACACGCCGAACGGCACCGCGATCGTCGAGTCGGCCAGCACCAGGCCGACGGCGTTGTTCAGGATGCCGAGCCTGAGATAGACGGCATAGAACCCCATCGCCATGATGATCGCCGGGATGATCTGCGCCATCAGCAGCACCAGGCTGAGCGCCCCGCCGCCGCGCGGTCGCAGTTTGGCCAGCGAGTAACCCGCCGGCGCCGACAGCAGCACGGTGAGGATCACCGTGCCGAGGCCGATCATGAGACTGGTTCCCAGGTACGGCAACTGGTCGTGCAGCACGGCCCGGTACCCCTCCAGGGTGCCGTGGACCGGGAACAGGTACGGCGGATCGTGCCGCATGTCGGTGTCCCGGGTGAAGGACACGTTGATCATCCAGTAGACCGGGAACAGCATGACCGCCGTGAGCAGCAGACCGATCGCGGTCTTGACCGGCTTGCTCATGCCGACTCCTCGCTGCGCTCGCTCATGCGTTCTGCCTTCGCTGGATGCGGATGTAGATCAGGCCGAAGATCAGCGCCATCACGATCAGCAGGTTGCCGACCGCCGCGCCCGGACCGAACTGCGGCAGCATGCTGCCGAAGCTGAACCGGTACGACCAGGTGGCGAACGTCGTCGACGAGTCGGTGGGGCCACCCCTGGTCATGATCCAGATGATGTCGAAGACCTTGATCGTGTAGACCAGCCCGAGCAGGAGGGTGATCGCGCTGACCGGCCGCAGCAGCGGGAACGTCACCTCCCAGAATGCCTTCCACCCGGTCGCGCCGTCGATCGCGGCGGCCTCGTAGAGGTCCGCGGGGATGGCCTGCAGACCGCTGTAGAGCACGACCAGGTTGAACGGGATGCCGATCCAGATGTTCGCGATGATCACGCTGGTCAGCGCCCACTGCGGCGAGGTGAGCCAGTTGACCGGGTCGATCCCGAACAGGCCCAGCGCCGAGTTGACGATGCCGGAGTCGCTGTTGAGCATCCACGACCAGGTCGAGGCCGAGACGATCAGCGGCAGCAGCCACGGCACCAGGAACAGTGCCCGCAGGGTGGCCGAGAGCCGGAAGTTCTGCCGGAAGAAGACCGCCAGCGCCATCCCGATCGAGAACTGGAAGACCAGCGAGACCACGGTGAACACCACCGTGTGCGACAACGCGGGACCGAAGGTCGGGTTGTCGATGACCGTGCGGTAGTTGTCCAGACCGGAGAACGGCGCCCCGCCCTGCACGAACGAGCGGACGGTGTAGTGGCGCAGGCTCAGGTCCAGGTTGCGGTACAGCGGGTAGGCGTAGAAGGCCAGCAGGTAGAGCACGACCGGGGTCAGGAAGGCCCAGGCCGCCCACTGGCCGCTGCGGCGCCGGGTGCGTCGAGCGGCCCGGGCCGGGGCGGCAGTCACCGCACCGGCCCGGGTCACCACGTCGGATGTCCTGGTCACTTTGTCGCCGCGGCCGCCTGCTGGGCGGCCTTCAGTGCGTCCTGCGGCGTCTTCGAGCCGGACAGCGCCGCCTGGAAGGCCCCCCACAACGGTTCGGAGATCTTCGGGTACCGGGTGCCGAGGTTGTCGCTGGTCCGGCCCTTCGCGGCCTGCACCGCCTCGACCCACACCTTCAGGTCGGGCGCGGCCTGCACCTGCTTCTGCTGCACCGCGTCGGTGGCCGCGATGTAGGACAGCGTGGTGTCGGTGGTGTACGCGTTGTCACCGCTGGTCAGGCAGGTGATGATCTTTTCGGTGGTGGCGTAGCGCCCGGTGTCCTTCTGCACCGGCGCGGAGACGAACTCGCCGCCCGTGGGTGCCGGTGCGGTGCCGCCGGTGCTCGACGGAATCGGGATGATGCCGTACTCGAACCCGGCCTTCTTCGCGTTGGCCAGCTGCCAGGTGCCGTTCTCACCGAACGCGAAGTTGCCGGAGGCGAACTCCTGCCAGGTGGTCGTCTGGGTGTTGTTGATCACCGAGTTCGGGGCGTACCCGTGCTTGAGCCAGTCGGTCCAGAGGGTGAGCGCCGAAACCGCCTGGTCCGAGTCGAGCTGGGTGAGGTTGGCCCCGGAGCCCCAGAACCAGGGCAGGAACTGGAAGCTGCCCTCCTCGGTGCCGATGGCCGAGAACGTGATCCCCTTCTTGCCGGTCGCCTTCACCTTGCCCAGGGCCGTGGTCAGCGACGCCCAGTCCTTGATCGTCGTCGGGTCGACCTTCGCGGCGTCGAGGATCTTCTTGTTGTAGTAGAGGGCGAGGGTGTTCGCGCCGATCGGGACGCCGTAGGTCTTCCCGTCGAGCTGGCCGGCCGCGAGCAGGTTCGGCTCGATCGCCGAGGTGTCCATCTTCGTGTCGTCGGTGGTGGTCAACACGCCCGCCTCGGCGAGCGTGGACACCACCGGGTTGTCGATGATCAGGACGTCCGGCGAGTTGCCCTGCTGGGCGCCCAGCAGCGCCTTGTTGGTCAGGTCCGTGGTGTCGTAGCTGGTCCGCTTGACCGTGACGCCCGCGTCGGTGCCGCACTTGGTGAGCAGCTTGACCCAGTCTGAGCTGTCGTCGAACTGCGGGTACGGATCCCAGACGGTGTACGCGCCGCCCGCGGCGCCCGGGGACGACCCGCCATCGGAGGATGTGGAGTGCGAACAGCCGGCCGCGAGGCAGGCGGTGACGGCGAGGGCGGCGGCGATCCGCAGCCGGCGCCGCGCCGAGGTGGACAGGGTCATATCGGATCCCCTTTTGCGCGGGTGGGTCTTCTCGGACAGGGATGGCCCGGCGTCCCAGGTCGAGAAACAACGGCGCCGGGGCGGCGAGGAAAACGATTGCCGACACGCTAGGGACAGCCTTGCGCGGCTGTCAAGAGCAAGTTACGGTCGCATTATGTGACCGGCGAGAGCGGCACCGGCGGGAGCGGCTCGGAAAATCGAGTCGGCACGGGGACCGGGGAGGAAAAGCTGAGCATCACAACCAGGGCGGCCACCATCAGCGAGGTGGCGGCGCTCGCCGGGGTTTCCGTCGGGACGGCGTCCAAGGCGCTCAACGGACGGGGGAGTCTGCGTCCGCAGACCGTCGCCCGGGTGCGCCAGGCCGCCGACCAGCTCGGCTTCGTGGCGAACGCGGCGGCGCGCAGCCTGCAGACCGGACGCACCTACACGGTCGGGATGATCACGACGGACAGCATCGGTCGGTTCAGCATCCCGCTGCTGATCGGCGCCGAGGACGCGCTCGGCGCCGGGCAGATGTCGGTGTTCCTCTGTGACGCCCGGGACGACCCGATCCGCGAGCAGTACTACCTGCGCACGCTGCTCAGCCGGAAGGTCGACGGGATCATCGTCACCGGCCGCCGCACCCAGGCCCGCGCGCCGATCGGAGCCAGCCTGGGCGTACCCGTCGTCTACGCCTTCATCAGCTCCACCGACCCCCGTGACTGTTCCGTGGTGCCCGACGAGGCCGACGGCGCGCGCCGCGCGGTGCAGCACCTGCAGGCCATCGGCCGCCGTCGCATCGCGCACGTGACCGGGCCCGAACACCACCACTCGGCCCGGGTCCGCGCCGAGGCCGCGGCGTCGGTGGTCGATCTGGTGACCCCCCCGCTGTACGGGGAGTGGAGCGAGGCGTGGGGGCGGCAGGCCGCCGGCATCCTGCTGTCGACCGGCGCCGAGATCGACGCGGTGTTCTGCGGCAGCGACCAGATCGCCCGAGGGGTGGCCGAGGCGCTGCGTGACGCCGGCCGGAACATTCCCGGCGATGTCGCCCTGGTGGGCTTCGACAACTGGGACGTCATGGTGGCGGGCTGCCGGCCCCCGTTGACAAGCGTCGACATGGACCTTGAGGGCATCGGTCGCGAGGCCGCCGAGCTGCTGCTGCGGGCGATCAACGGCGATCCCGGACACGGCCCGCGGAAGCGCCCCTGCCGCCTCGTCCCCCGGGCCTCCACGGCCGTGTGACGGACCACCGTCAGCCGGTCCGGTCACCCGCCGGTCATCACCGGTCGGGCCGGTCACCCGCCGGTCAGCCTGGCCGGTCATCACCGGTCGGGCCGGTTACCCGCCGGTCAGCCGGGCCGGTCATCACCGGTCGGGCCGGTCACCGCCGCGCTGCCCGGCGGGGTCCCGGTCGGCGGGCCCGCGTCCGCCTTCAATGAGGCGGTCCAGGATTCCCCGGGCCGCGGCGAGCTTCTCGATGGACGCGGTGATCCGGGTGCGCTCCTCGGCCAGGACGTCGAGCAGCTCGGGACAGGTGGGCGCGAGCACCGTCCGGTCGTCGGGTACGCAGGGCAGGATCTCGGCGATGGCGCTGCTGTTCAGCCCGGCGGACAGCAGCAGTTGGATGTGTCGCACCTTGTACACGGCCTGCCCGTCGTAGTCCCGGTAGCCGCTCGCGCGACGGGCGGGCCGCAGCAGGCCCTGCTCCTCGTAGTAGCGCAGGGCCCGAGGGGTGGCTCCGGTGCGCCGGGCCAGTTCACCGATCCGCATCCGTAGAGCAGATCAGGACTTGACCTTCACGTCAACGTGAAGGTTTAGCGTCGTCGTCGTGACAGACCTCAACACCGATCACGAAAACACCGATCAGGAACCGCCCCGGACCATCGCCATTCTGGGCCTCGGCCCGATGGGCCGGGCCCTCGCCACCGCCACGCTCGCCGCGGGTCACCGCACCGTGGTCTGGAACCGCACGCCGGGCCGGGCCGAAACGCTCGTGGCGCGGGGCGCCACGCTCGCACCAACCGTGGCCGACGCGGTGGCCGACGCGTCGATCGCCATCACCTGCATGATCAACTACGACGCCGTCCGCGCGAGCGTGGCCGACCTCGCTGACTGGCCGACGGGCACGCTGGTCAACCTCAGCAGCGGGCACGCGGCGCAGGCGCGAGCCACGGCGGACTGGGCCGCGCGGCGCGGTATCGACTATCTGGACGGCGCGATCCTCACGCCGGCGCCCTCGATCGGCACCCGCGCCGCGACGATTCTCTACAGCGGCCCGTCCGCGCTGTTCGACCGGGTCCGCGTCCCACTGGGAGCCTTCGGCGGCAGCAGCGTCCACCTCGGCGCGGACATCAGCGCCGCGGCCTCGTACGAGATGGCCCTGCTCGACCTGTTCACCACGTCCGTCGGCGGGCTGGTACACGCCTTCGCCCTGGCCGTGGCCGAGGGCATCGCCCCCGTCGCGTTCGCCCGCTTCGCCCGGGAGATCGGCGGCCTGCTGCCCGAGATGGCCGACCGGTTCGCCGCGCAGCTCAGCGCCGGCAGCTATCCGGCCGACATCTCCAACATCGCGTCGGCGGGCTCGGCGGTGGCCCACGTCAGCGCCGCGGCGGCCGCTCGCGGCATCGACACCGCACCGCTGCGGGCCGTACAGGGAATCATCGGGCGGGCCGTCGCGGCGGGCCACGGCGGCGACAGCTACGCCCGGCTCGCCCGGTTCCTCGCCGAAACCGACCAACCGGACGTCCCGACCCCGGTTGACCAGGCCGGAAGCCCGGTACAGTGATACCCCGTGATCAGGCGACTCGGGTGGATTTCCGCTGTTCAGGCCCGTGGTTGGGACCCGGACGAGGACTTGGCGCTGCCGGCGCTGCGGCGGGCGGGTGTCGAGGTCGACGTCGTGATGTGGGACGACCCGGCGGTGGCGTGGGACTCCTACGATCGCGTGGTCCTGCGCTCGCCGTGGGACTATCCGGAGCGGCTGGACGAGTTCCGGGCCTGGCTGGACCGGGTCGCCGCGGTCACCGAGCTGCGCAACCCGCTGCCGATGCTGCGTTGGAACCTCGACAAGCACTACCTGACCGACCTCGGCCGGGCCGGCGTCCCGGTGATCACGACCAGCTTCGTCGAGCCCGGGGAACGGCCGGTGCTGCCGGACGATGACTTCGTGGTGAAACCGGCGGTGGGCACGGGCAGCCGGGAGGCCGCGTCGTACGCGGCCGACCAGCACGACCAGGCCCGCGCGCACGTGCGGCGGCTGCACGAGGGCGGGAACACCGCGCTGGTGCAGCCGCTGGTCCGCTCGGTGTCGACCGAGGGCGAATGGCCGCTGGTCTTCCTCGGCGGCCGGTACAGTCACGCCGCCAGCAAGCGGGTGAACCTGCCGCGGGCCGACGTGGTGACGGGGCTGTTCGCCGAGGAGACCAACAAGCCGTACGTGGCCGACGCGCGGCAGATCGCGGTGGCGCAGGCGGCCGTGGAGGCGGCGACCGCGCGGTTCGGTCCGCCCACCTACGCCCGGGTCGACCTGGTCCGCGACGACGACGGGGAGCCGTGCGTCCTCGAGCTGGAACTCGTGGAGCCGTCGCTGTTCCTCACCGAGGGTCCTCCGGAGGCCGTCGGTCGCCTCGTCGACGCGCTCCTGAACTGACCGATCGGGGCGTGACTAGGATCGGACGATGGCGGAAATCGACATCGACCCCACGCTCGCGCCGGTGATCGCCCGTACCGGGGATGAACGGGCCATCCTGGAGGCGTTCCTCGACTTCCACCGTTCCATCGTGCTGCGCAAGCTGCGCGGACTGTCCGACGCGGATGCGACCCGCCGGCTGGTGCCGTCCGCGACCACGCTGGCCGGCCTGGTCAAGCACCTCACCCAGGTGGAGCGGAACTGGTTTCCGTACCTGCTCGCGCCCGACCCGGGTGACGTGTTCCCGACCTCCGCGGAGGATGCCGAGGCCAGCTTCGCGCTGGCCGACGGGGACACGGTGGCGGCGCTGGCGACGGCGTACGAGAAGGCCTGTGCCCGGTCCCGGGAGCTGGCCGCCCGGTTCGACCTCGACCACGTGGTGCCGCAGCCGCAGCTCGGCGAGGTGTCCCTGCGGTGGATCCTGGTACACCTGATCGAGGAGACCGCCCGGCACGCGGGGCACGCAGACATCCTCCGGGAACTGACCGACGGCTCCACCGGCGCGGTCTGACCACGCCTCGCCGAGCCGTCGCCGCGAGTCACCCGCGCCTGGCGCAGGTGACCGGCGGGCGGGCGGTCCGTGCGGGCCGGTGGCCGTGTGGGCCGGCGGTCCGTGCGGGCCGGTGGCCGTGCGGGCCGGTGGTCCGTGCGGGCCGGGGGCCGTGCGGGCCGGGGGCCGTGTGGGCTGGAGGCCGTGTGGGGCTGGGGGCCGTGCGGGCTGGGGGTCCGCGCGGCTTCGAACCCGGTCGGCCGGGGCCGTCGACGAAGCCGGCTGGGTCATCCGAATACGGAAAGTGAACGCTGCTTCTGCCGCACCGAGCCCACTCTCCAGCCTTTGCAATGCTTCCCTCAAGGCAACGGTAACCCTGAGCCACTGGATGTTGTCGATCACGGAACCCGGGTCTGAGGAAGATCGCAGGTCAGAGCGGTGTCGCCTGGAGGGAAGCATTGCAAAGCGGCCGAGAGGGAAAAAGCTGGACCAGGCCAGCGCGTTACTGAGGGTAAATGTCGACCTTCGCCGCCGCCGTCACTCTCCGTGCCGTAACTCGGCGGCCGAATCACCCATGTCCATCAACGCCTCCGGCCCGGAAGAACGTCAACCGGCCGCGGGCCGGGGATGGGCGCTGAAGAAGCGCCAGATGGTTTCGGTGGCGTTGAGCGCCGTGGACGGCGGGTCGAGATGGAGCAGTTGCTCCGCCCGGGGCGGGTTGGGTCGACCGCCGGGCCACTGGTGACCGGCGTCCGCGATGGTGATCAGCTCCACGGCCCGCCCGTGCGGACAGGTCGCGGCCGTTCGGGTCACCAGGCCGGTGGTGGTCGTGTGTGGACTGCCACAGTCGTCCACGGCCCGCCACTTGGCGATCAGGTCCGGGACGGGCGGCCCGTCGATCTTGACCGGGTTCCGGCCGGTGCCGTCGTTGTCGCGGCGGCCGGGCCCGCCCCCGTACGGCATGGTCTTGTCCTGCCGGCCGTGGATGTGCAGGACCGAGACCGGCGACGGGGTCGGACACTGCCCGGTCAGCGTGCTGGCCACCGCGCCGACGGCGGCGAAGGTTCCGGTGTCGCAGGCCAGCCGGTACGCGAGCAGGCCGCCGTTGGAGATTCCGGTGACGTACGTCCGGGCCGGGTCGACCGGTGCCGAGGCGCCGATCGCGGTGACCATCTCGGTGATGAACTTGACGTCGTCGACCCCCTCACGGGCCGGCGCGCCGCAGCACCCCGGGCTGACGGCCCAGGCCCGGTTCAGCCCGTCCGGGAAGACGACCAGAAAGCCGGCGCGGTCGGCCTGCCCGGTCCAGCCGTACGCCTCCTCGGCCTGGCTGCCGGTGCCGGCGGCGCCGTGCAGCATGACCACGAGCGGGACCGGACCGCTCAGCTTCGCCGAGGCCGGCCGGTACAACCGGTAGGTGCGCTTCCGGCCGTCCACCGTGAGGGTGTGCTCGGAGGTGCCGACGGCCACGTCCCGGGCCGACTCCCCGGAGGTCGGGCCGGCGGACGGGGAGTTGTGGCCGGGCCGGTCGGCGCGGTGCCGGGTGCAGCCGGTGAGGGCGGCCAGCCCGACGAGGAGCGCGAGAGATCCGACAAGGTAGCGGGAAACGGTGGACGGCGCCATATAAATACTTTCGTCGGTAAATGTTCGAGCAACGTTAGCGACACGCCAGAACTCGGTCAGCCGACCCGGCCGACCCGGCGGACCGGCCGGACCAGTCGGACCGGCCGGACCGGCCCGGCGGTGGGGCCGCCGGGCCGGTGGCTGGAACTCACCAGCGGTCGCGGAGCTTGATCAGCTCCCAGCCGCCCTCGGGTATGTCGTCGGTGGGGTCGGTCCGCAGGTTCATCGGGTTCGCCATGCCCAGGTAGAGCGTCGGGCCATCCGCGACCATGTTGCGGATCCCGTAGTTGAGATAGTTGCCCAGACCGGTGTTGTCGATCATCGTGGCGGGCTTCCGTGGCGAGGTGAAGGCGTACAGGTCGCCGCCGTACACGGCCGGTGGAAGGTCGGTGGCGACCGCCCCTGGGGTGGCCGCGGCGGCTGCCCTGGCCGGTGCCTGAGCCAACACGTCCGCCATCCCCGGCGACAGGCCCAACTGCGCGGCCGTCGAACTGCCCAACTCCTTGGCCAGGTAGCTCCAGTCCATCGTGCCGACGTAGAGCTTCCCGCCCGCCACCACCATCGTCCAGGTGTAGTTGTTGTACGGGTTGCCGAAGCCCGGCCCGCCGTACAGCGGGGTCTGGTGGGTGGACTGCAACGCCCAGGCCCCGGCGCCGTCGTTGGCGGTCGGGTCGTAGGCGGGCAGGTCGGTGGCGCCGTAGAGCAGGTCCACCTTCTGATGGGTGGAGCCGAAGCCCCGGCCCCGGTAGATGCTGATCGCCCGCTGGGTGTTGTTGACGGTATCCTGGAGCGCCGCGTCGTCCTTGGGCGGATAAGTCGTCAGGAGCAGGGTGGTCGCCTTCATCGGCACGTGCATGGTGCCCCAGTACAGTTGGCCGCCGTACGACGCCAGCCCGCCCAACGCGTAGGCCTTGGCGATCACGGGGTCCGGCTCGTAGCTGGAGACGTCCCACACCTTCTGCCAGCCGCCGGCGTCCTCCGGATTGAGTCCGGGAGTGCCGTCGGAGAGCTTCGGACTCATCCAGACCGCGGCGATGCTGGTCGGCGCCGACGCGATGGCGGGCGCGAGGTCGGGCGTGGTGCCCGGCGCGAAGTCGTCCGCGGATCCCGGCCAGCTGGTGATGAAGATCCGCCCCTCGAAGAGGGCCAGATCGGCGGCCTGCGCCGGCAACGTCCCCACCTCGGCGAAGGAGAACGGGTCGGTCTTGCTGCCCGTCCACCGCAGGACGTAACCGCCGGCGCCACCGTTGGCGCCGACGCCGACCCCGGCGTAGAGGCCGTCGTCGGCGACCAGGAAGTGCCGGATGTTGCCGTACTTGCTCAGCGTGCGCGACCCGAGGTACGCCCCGGTGTCCGTGTCGAACGCGAACAGGTTGATGCTGGTGCCGATCGCGGGACCGCCCAGCAGGGCCACCCCACCGAAGTTGCCGGCCGCCCGGATGCCGGCGGTGACCTGCAACCGGTTGGCGTCATCCGGTGAGGCGGACTTGATCATGTCGGTGAGTTCGGTGAGCTTGTTGGCGCGCGTGTCGTACCGGTAGACCCGGGGCACCCGGTGGTCACCGAGGATCGCCGGCAGACCGGGGTTGTCCTTGACGATCTGGCTCTCGCCGTACTCGCAGACCCAGTCGTTGTTCTGGACCGGGGTCGTGTTGGTCAGGGCCCGACCACTGGTCATGCAGTTGACGTTCGCCCCGGTGCCGAAGTACAGGTTCTGCCCGGCCCGGGTCAGCCCCCACACGTACGACTGGTTGACCTTGGCCTGGCCGGTGGCGCACGGGGGGCCGGGCGGGTACGGCTGCCCGATCCCGGCGAAACACTCGTCCGGCTGGGCCTTGGCCAGCAACTGCGGGCCCTGGTGGCCGTGATCCCCGGCGGGTTGGTCGGGCGGCGCGGCCAGCGCCGTCGACGGGGCGACCAGCAGCGGCCCCAGTATCGCGGCGGCCAACAGCCGCCGGATGGATATCCGGAATGGACTCACCAACTGCCTCTCTCTCCAGATGAAACGGGGAATGCCCGCACCCGGCCGGTGAGGCCGGGGCGGGACAGATACGGGCACACCGGGATCGATCTGAGCGTGCCCGGGGACTGATTCGAGTGGGACTGGGAGCGGGCGGTGGTCACACGGTGGCGGGCTCGGCGGTCCGCGCCGGCCTGACGACCCGGCCCGCGACCTGGTTGGCCCATTGGGCCGGGTCCTCGAACTCCAGGAATTCGCCGAGCTGGGTCAGCTCGCCCACCGGGTCGGCGACGAGGTCCTCGTAGCGCATCCGAAGCAGGTGCTCCGGGGGTACGTCACTGAGCGCCTGCTCGGCCTGGCTGGTCATGAACGCGGACAGCCCGAGGTAGCGGTTGAGGTCCGCGCCGCGTTCCCGCAGCGCGTCGGCGGTCAGCCGGTCCGGCAGGTACCGCTGGAGGTCCTCCGGCACCTCCTGGCCCGGCTCGATCCGGAACGGGTCCAGGCCGCACCGGGCGAGGAACTCCACCCGCAACTGGATGAGCTGGAACGACGGGTGCCGGCTCATCGAGCGGGCGGTGTCCGTCAGGCTCCGGGTGAGATAGACGAATTTGCAGTCCGGGAACCCCTTCAACAGGTACGGGGCCACGTGGCTCGACCCGCCGGAACGCTCCACCCAGCGCTTCTTGCCGGTCATCCCGGCGAGCACGTCGAGGAAGTCGCGGTGGTGCCGGGCCACGGGCTGGGTGGGAAACTGCGCCACCCGGTCGGCGAGCTGGTCGAACAGCGCGTCCGGGTCGTCCGTGAGCTTCGAGAGGGTGATCACGAGGATCCGGGGCAGGTCGATCATCCGGTCGGCCCACCGCCCGGTGGCGGGGTAACGGACCTCCTTCGGTGGCAGGCCGATCCGGAACAGGGTGGACAGCTCGGCCTTGGGACTGGCCAGCACGCCCCAGTACTCGGGGCCGGTCAACACCTCGCCGCTGCGGGCCCACGGCGCCACCGACATGAAGAATTCCTGGGCCGAGAGCGTGTCCGGCTGCTCGTGGATGAGGTCGGACAGCAGTGTGGAGCCGCAGCGACCGTTGCTGATGATGATCGACCGGCCGGTGATCGGGGTGTCCATCACGAAACCTCCTGCGTCTCGGGCTTAGCTGGTGAGGGAAGTGGCACGTCGAGCCCGCGCTGCTCGGCCAGCCAGGTGAACACGTGCTGGCGGACGGCCTCGGGTCGGGTGACCAGGACGGTGTGCTTCTGATCGGGCAGGACCACGATCCGGGTCTGTGGCAGCAGCGCGCTGACCGCCGGGGCCAGCTCGCGAACGGCGGAATCGCCGCCGTAGAGGCACAGCACCGGGCAGTCGATCGCGGCGATCCGCTCGACCGCCGGCAGCCGGCTGGCCGGTAGTTCGTCGGCCATCGTGGTGTCGGTCAGCATCCTGCTGGTCTCGGCGGCCCGCCGGGCGGCACCGACCCCTCGGCGCGAGCCGATCTCGGCCACCGCCATCTCCTGGGGGAGCAGGGTGGCGATCCGGTCGAGTCGGACCCGTACCCGGCGCATCCACTCCGACGTCGGCGGTGCGGACTCCACGGCCACGATCCCGGCCACCCGGTCGGGGTGGCGTGCCGCGTAGCCGAACGCGATCGTCCCGCCGAAGGAGTTGCCGAACAGCAGCAGCGGGCCGTCGACGCCCAGCTCGGCCAGCAGCGCCTCCAGGTCGTCGACGAAGTCGTCGAGGGCGTAGCCGGTGGCCGGACGGTCGCTGCGGCCATGCCCGCGCAGGTCGTACAGCACGGTCGGGAACCCGGCCCGGGCCAGCGGTTCGGCCATGGTGAAATACCAGCTCGCCATGGTGTCCGAGGCCATCCCGTGCAGCAGCACCGCGGTCGGGGCGGGCCCGCCGGTGCCCGTACGGACACCGGCGGGCGGATCGAGCCGCTGCACGTGCAGCGTGATCCCGTTCGCCCGCACCATGGTCACCGGCTGCCCGCCCCGACCTCGTCCGCGCCGGCCCCGGCCGGCTCGCGATCGGCCGCGTCGAGCGACGTGGCGATGTGCTCGACGAGCTGACCGACCCGCAGCTCGCTCACGGCCTTCAGGTCCAGCTTCGCGACGAACAGGGCGAAGTTCACCGTGTCGCCGTAGCGGGCCTGAAGGCGCCCGGCCAGCGAGACGACGTCGATGCTCTCCATGTTCAGGTCGTCCTGGAACGTGGTGTCCATGGTGATGACCTGGTCGGTGGCGAAGTCGCCCAGTACGGCGTTGATCATCTCGGTGAGTTCGACGAGGATGTCGGCCCGGGCCGCGGACATAAGGTGCTCCTTCTGCTGTTCCGGTGGGGTGACCTGCTGTTCCAACAGAGCTGTGGGTGGCGCCGGCAGGGCGGTCGGCGGTGCCGGCCGGCCGACCCTCGACACGGTTGGCCGAGGGTCGGCCGGGTGACTGTTCATGGCCGGGGCGCCATGGCCTGGCGGGGTCCGGTCATGGCCGGGACACCCCGGGCGGGGTGCCAGGGTCCGGCTCCGGCCCCCAGGTCCAGGCCACGACGTACCGCCGGGACGGCAGGTCCGGTGGGTTGGTCACGACGCGGTGCCCGACCCGGTACGTACGCTCGCCGACCACGACGGTCAGCGCGGTCTCGGTGGCCTCGCGGACCTCGAACTGACGCGGCCTGCCGTCGAGCCCGGTGCCCTCGGCCTTGCCGACGGCCTCCTTGGCGGCCCAGAACCGGGTGAACCACAGCCGGCGGGCCTCCCCGGTGTCGCTGGTGGTGCCGGCCGGACCGGCTCCGTTGGCGGTGCCGGCCGGACCAGTTCCGTTGGCCGCGCTGACCGGGCCGGCTCCGTTGGCGGTGCCGACCGTGCTGGCCGCGCCGGCGACGGACAGGCTCGCGAGTAGCGCCGCCTCCGGCCCGGTCAGGGCGAACGAGGCGGTGCTGTCCGGATGGTCGGTGACCTCGGCGACGTCGATGCCGACGCCGGGGCCACCGGCCGAGGCCGTCGCGGGACGCAACCGGGCGATCGCCACGCCGATCTCCGCGCAGTGCGCGAGGGAGATGTCGCAGTCCTCCAGACCCCGGCCCGGCCGCCCGCGTACCCACGGCCGCCCGTCGGGGTCGTTGCCGACGGTCAGCTCGATCGGATAGATGTCGGTGTGGCCGGTCTCCCACAGTCGGGACCGGACGGCGTCCTTGGCCGCGATTCGGCCGAGCAGCCACTGTTTGCGGTTCCGGCCCGGCTGCCGCTCGTAGTCGGCGTACGCCTCGCCGCCGAGGATGCCCCGGGCGGCCATGCTCTGGGTGACCAGGTCGGTCCAGCAGTCGAAGGCCATGGTCCAGCCGTCCGGCTGGAACTGCGACATCGGGTACCGCTCGGGGAAACGCTCGGCGACCCGGGCCTGCGGATGACTGTCGAACCGCCGGTCGATCGCGCCCTCGATCTGCGCCCAGACCCGCCCCTGGTAACTGAGCTGGGTGTCGGCGACGAGCTTGCCGTCGTCGATCGACCGTACCCGGGCGACACACTCGAACGCCCGGCCCGTCGGCGGGGGTGGCCCGAAGAACCGGACCTGCCCGAGGCCGACCGGCAGGGCGACCGTCCGGGCCGGTTGAGTCGTGATCAACCAGTTGCCGATGAGCTGGAGCGCGTTGTCCAGCAGGGCACCCGGCGGCGCCGGGGCGGTGACGACGCCCCGTACGTGCATGTCGCCGAGCGCGTGTACCTCGGTCACGCCCTGGAACTGCGGCCCGTGGAACATCAGCCGCTCGGCGTACATCTCCGCTGCGCCCAGCGTGGGTGGCCGCTCGGTGACCGGGTCGTGCGTCCAGACCGCCGGCGGCGGCGCCGGGTAGGCGGGCCCGACCTCGACGGTGGCCCGGGCGAAGCCGGCGCAGACGACGGCGTACCGGTTCGGCCCGGCCGCCCGGACCACGACCTCGACGTCCTGGGCCGGCACGGCGATGAGCCACTTGTTGAACTTCGCGTCGTGCACGGCCACCACCCGCAGTCCGGCGGGGATCAACTGCTCGACCGCGTCCATCATGTGCGCGACCAGGGCGGTCGCCGGAACCACCGGCCAGCGGTCCTCCGGGTTGGGCCAGTCGTCCGGCTGGACGAAGAAGCAGTGGTCCAGCAGGTACGGCATGGTGTCCAGGGAGACCCGCAGGATGAGCCGGCCGATCTCCGGGGCGGCCCCGGGCGGTGCCGGCCGGGCGGCGGCGGGTGGCGGCGCGACGGACCACACGGGCGGGGTCGTGACCGGACGCACCGACGGTGCCGCGACCGGGCGTGCCGGCGGAGCCGGTGCCGTGGTGGGCCGTGCCGGCGGGGTCGCCGTCGTAGCGGACGGTGCCGGCGGGGTCGCCGTGGCGGACCGTGCCGGGGGGACGGCCGGTGGGTTCACCGGTGGCGCAGCGGCGCCGGGGTCACCGGCGGTCAGCACGCTGAGCGTGCCCTGCGTGGTGTCCTGGAGCAGCGCGGCGAGTTCGGCCGCCGCGCTGGACCGCCCGGCGAGCCGTTGCAGGGCGGCCACCGCGACACCCGAATCGCCGGACCGGCCGGCCGGCTGTGCCGTCGCCGCCACCAGGGGCGCGGCGACGGGGGTCGCCGCCGGTGGGGGTGCGCTGACCGAGGTCGTAACCGGCGGGGTCGCGGTGACCGGGTTCGTGGTCACCGGCCCGGTATGGCCGGCCGTACCGGGCGCGGTCACCTGGCGTGCGACCGCCGGCTGCGCGACCGCCAGCTGCGCGGGCGCCGGCCGGGTGACCGCTGGTTGTGCGACCGCTGGTTGTGTGACCGCTGGTTGTGTGACCGCTGGTTGTGCGGGCGTGACCGGCCGCCGGGCGGCACCGTTGCCGCCGGCCGGCGTCGGAGCCGGGGTTGTGGCCGAGGCCGCGACGCCGCCTGCTCCGGCGGGGGCCGGATGGCCGTTCCCGCCGGCCGGCGCGGCGGACAGCCCGAGCAGCCCGGCCGCCTCCGCCCCGAGCCGGACCAGCGGCCCGCCGAGGTCGAGTTTGATCCGGGGACCGCGCCGGGTGCCGCCGTTCGACCCCACCGCCGTCCGGTCGGGTCCCGCCGTCCGATCCGGTCCCTTGCCGGTACGCGCCGCGAGGGGGCGCAGGTCGGGCGTGCCACCCTCCACCCACAGCGCGGTGGCGACCCGGCGGAGCTGGTTGAGACCGCTGCGGTGCGCCGTGTTCACCGGCATGGCCAGGTGGTCCCGGCCCCGCAGATTGTCCCCGACCAGTGAGGCGAGCTGACCCGCACCGACCTGGAGGAAGACCCGGAACCCGGCGTCGTACATCGCCTCGACGGTCTGGCGGAACCAGACCGGTTCCATCATGTGCCGCACGAAGAGCCGGTTGACCTCGTCCTCGTTGTCCGGGAACGGCGCGTGCAGCGTCGACGACCACACCGGCATCCTGGTCGGGTGCACCTTCCAGCGGCCGAGGGCGGCACCGATCGAGGTGAGTCCATCGGCGAAGGCGGGGGTGTGGAAGGCCGACCGGAAGGGCAGCTTCTGACACAGGATGTTGCGGTTGCGCAGCGTCTCGACCAGGCGGTCGACCTGCGGCTCGGGCCCGTTCACCACGGACTGGGCCGGCGCGTTGTCGTGGGAGAGCACCACCTGCGGGAAGTCGCCGAGCAGCGGGGTGACCCGCTCCGCACCGGCGCCGATCGCCGCGAAGACGTACCCGGAGACCTCCACCGAGTCGGCGTTGAACAACTCCAGGAACTCGTCCATCGCCGCCGTGCTGATCTGACCGCTGACGGCCGCGGCGGTCCACTCTCCGATGCTGTGCCCGGCGACCGCGTCGGGACGTACGCCGATCCGGTTCAGCGCCTCGGTGAGCAGCTTGCCCACCTCGATCAGGCCGGCGCCGTGCCGGCCCAGGTCGGCGGCCGACCACTCCCGATCCGGCAGCCCGAAGTGGGCGGCCAGGTCGGCGGTACGCGGCGAGAACTCCGCCTCCAACCCGGGGAAGACGAACGCGAGCTTGCCCGCGTGACCGGCCAGCAACGGGTGCGGGGTGAACCAGATGTCCCGACCACCCCGCCACGCCTGACCCCGGGCCACCGTCTTGCGGGCCACCGCGAGCAGCTTGTCCGTCGGGTTGACCACACCGAGGCGGGCCGGCCCCGGCGCGTCGCCGCCCGAGCGGGCGGCCACCTCGATGCCGAGCCGGCGTACCTCCTGGTCGTCGCGGGCCAGCAGCTCGGCCAACCCGGCCGGGTCGGCGGCGGCCAGCCACAACACCTGATCCGGCTCGTCCACCACGGCGGTGCCGCCGGCGCGGCCACCGGCCGGTACGGTGAGCGGCGCGACCGCCCCGCTCACCGACTCGGGCGCCTGCTCGATGATCAGGTGTGCGTTGATCCCGCCGAAGCCGAACGCGTTGATTCCGGCCCGCCGTGGTCCGTCGCTCTCCCACGGGCGGGCCGTGGCGATCGGGGCGAACCGGGTCGCGGCCATCTCGGCCCGGGGGGACTCGCAGTTGAGGGTGGGTGGCAGCACCCCGCGGTGCACCGCGAGCGCCGCCTTGATCAGCCCGGCCACACCAGCGGCCGGCATGGTGTGCCCGATCATCGACTTGACCGAGCCGATCACCGGACGGGGGCCGCCACGGTGCGGACCGAACACCTGGGCCACCGTGGTCAACTCCGCGACATCCCCGGTCGGGGTGCCGGTGCCGTGCGCCTCCAGCAGACCCAGCGCGTCCGGCGCGGTCGGGTCGAGCCCGGCGGCCTCCCAGGCTCGCTGGATGGCCAGCACCTGCCCGGACACCGCCGGGTTGAACATGCTCGCGGAACGCCCGTCGCTGGACATCCCGCTGCCCCGGATCACCGCGTACACCCGGTCCCCGTCGCGGACCGCGTCGGCGTACCGCTTGAGCACGACGACGCCGGTGCCCTCGCCGATCAGCAGCCCGTCGGCGGCGGCGTCGAACGGCCGGATCTCACCCCGCCGGGACAGCGCCCGGAGCTGGCTGAACACCGACCAGAAGCTGATGTCGTGCACGTGGTGGACGCCGCCGGCCAGCACCGCGTCCAACCGGCCGTTGACCAGCTCGCTGATGCCCTGGTCGACGGCGATCAGCGACGACGCGCAGGCCGCGTCCAGCGTGTACGCGGGACCGCGCAGGTTGAGCCGGTTGGCCACCCGGGAGGCGGCCAGGTTCGGCACCAGACCGATCGTGCCCTCCGGCTGGTACGGGCCGAGCCGTTCGTCGATCTTGCGGCGCAGCAGGTCCATCCGGGCCTCGTCGAGCTCCGGCACCAGCTCCCGGAGGATGCCGGTGACCTGGCTGGACATCCGCACCCGGTTGGCGTACCGGGCCTGGGCGGGGCTGAGGATGCCGCCCCGCCCGAGGATGACGCCCACCCGTTCCCCGGCGGGGAGCCGGTCCGGGCCCCCCGCGTCGTCGATCGCCGCGGCGGCCACCTCGAGGGTGATCAGCTGATCCGGCTCGATGTCACCCACGGAGGCCGGCATCACCCCGAACCGCAGCGGCTCGAACGTGGCGTACTCGTCGACGAACCCGCCGCGCCGGCAGTACATCCGGTCCGGCCGGTCGGCGTGATCCGGGTCGTAGAACTCGTCGTCCCAGCGGTTCGGCGGCACGTCCGTGATCGCGCTCACGCCGTTGACCAGGTTGTTCCAGTAGCTCTCCAGATCCCCGGCGGAGGGCATCAGCGCGGCCATCCCCACGATGGCGATCCGGTCGGGCGCGGCGGCGCCGTTGCTCATCGGTTCCTCCGACGTGCGGTTCTGACGGGTAAGGACCGGGTCATCGCGGTCACCATCCCGAGGCGGTGTAGACGACCGAGGTGTTCTTCGGGTCGGCCCAGGCCAGCTCCCGCAGCAGGGCCATCGCGCCCTCCTCCGGGTCGATCAGGCCGATGCCGCGCCGGGCGTACTCCCGGGCCAGTTCGGCGGTGACCATGCCGGGGTGCCCGGCGCCGGGTGCCCACGGGCCCCAGTGCACGGTCAGGCACCGCGCTCCGGTACGGGCCGAGTAGCGGGTGCCCATGGTGTCCAGGGCGTCGTTGGCCGCCGCGTAGTCGGCCTGACCCCGGTTGCCGTACGCGGCGGCGATGCTGCCGAACAGCACCGTGAACCGGGGTTGGTCGGGCAGTTCGGCCAGCGCGGCCAGGACGCCGCGCGCCCCGCCCACCTTCGTCTCGAAGACCCGGGTGAACGACGCCGGGTCCTTCTCGGCGATCAGCTTGTCCTCGATGACCCCGGCGGCGTAGACGATCCCGTCGAGGCGACCGTACTCGGCCCGGATGCCGGCGAGCAGTTCCCGGGTGGCGGCCGCGTCCCGTACGTCGAGGACGTGGTAGCGGACCAGGCCGCCCAGCCCGGCCAGCTCGTTGACCGTCGCGGTCACCTCGCGGGCGGCCAGGATGGCCTGTGCGGTCCGGTCGATCTCGGCGGGCGTCCGCCCGCCCTGCCGGGCCAGGGCGGCGACGAGCGCCGCCTTGTCAACGGCGGCGGCCAGCGCCGGGTCCTCGGGGCCGTCCGGCACCGGGGTACGACCCACCAGCTCGATCCGGCACCGGCTGGCGGTGGCGAGGGCGCGCGCGAACCACGGGGTGATGCCGCGCGCCCCGCCGATCAGTACGACCACCGAGTCCGGCTCCAGGCCGATCGCGGCGGCCTCGGCCACCCCCTCGCCGGCCGGTCCGGCGCCGCCGGCGGCCAGCGCCCCCAGGTCCACCGGGACCAGGTCGGCCACGTACCGGTCGGCGCCGCGACGGCTCACCACGGGGGCCTCGGCGGTGATGAGCAACTCGTCGAGGACCTGCCGGGCGAGCAGTTCCGGCGCGACCCCCGCGTCCACCGCCAGGAAGCGGGCGGTCAGCTGCGGGTACTCGCGGGCGATGGTGCGGAACAGTCCGGGCATGCCGTCGGCGGCCTCGCCCGCCCCGGCCGCGAGCAGCCAGCGCGGGCCGGTGGCCAGGGCCCGTTGCAGCAGCGGGAACACGGCGGGCAGCAGCGGCTCGTCGAGCGCGGTGAGCCCGTCGAGCACCAGCACCCCGTCGAAGCCCTGGCCGGCCTGCTCGCTGTCCAGCACCCCGAGCTGCCCGTTGGCGCCGTACGCGCCGAGCAGCTGCGCGAGCTGGGCCGCGACGGCGCCGCCACCGGTGATCAGGAACCGGGTGCCGGCCAGCGCGGCGGGGTCGCCGGGCGCCTCGTTGCGGACCTGCTCCAGGGCGACCAGCCGCTTCGGCGCGATGCCCAGGTCGCCGCCGGCCAGCGGCGGTGGGGCCGGTGCCACGACCGGTGCCACCGCTGGCGCGGCAGCTGCCGTCGCCGGCTGGACGGCCGGCTCCAGCAGGGTGGTGGTGGCGGTGAGGGTGGCGCTGGCCGTGACCGAGGCATTGAGCTTCTCGTCGAGCCAGGTGACCATGGCGCGGACGGTGCGGGCCTTGACGAGGTCTTCGAGTTCGCTCTCGTCGCCCTCGACGCTGAGTTCGAGTCGTTGGGCGACCTCGCCGGCGACCTCGGCCCGTTTGATGGAGTCGATGGACAGGTCGGCTTCCAGGTCGAGGTCGAGTTCGATGAGGTCGACCGGGTAGCCGGTGCGCTCGCTGATGACACCGAGGATCGCGTTCTGGAAGTCGGCGAGGCTGGCTCCGGCCGGGGCGGCCGGGGCGGCCGGGGCGGCCACCGGGCCGGTGGTGGAGACCGACAGGTGTACGTTGCCGGCCATCTTCTCGTCGAGCCAGGTGACCATGGCGCGGACGGTGCGGGCCTTGACGAGGTCTTCGAGTTCGCTCTCGTCGCCCTCGACGCTGAGTTCGAGTCGTTGGGCGACCTCGCCGGCGACCTCGGCCCGTTTGATGGAGTCGATGGACAGGTCGGCTTCCAGGTCGAGGTCGAGTTCGATGAGGTCGACCGGGTAGCCGGTGCGCTCGCTGATGACCGCGAGGATCGCGTTCTGGAAGTCGGCGACGCCCGGCCCGGCGGCCTCCGGCGCGGCGGTCATCGGTACCGCGATCATTGGTGCCGCAGCCATGGGCGCCGCGGTCATCGGTGCCGCGGCCACCGGCGGCGCGGGGGCGATGGGTCCCACCGCGGGCGAGACCGGGACGATGGAGGGAACGACGGGTGGCCGGACGGTCGGGGTCACTGCCGGGGCGACCGGCATCGCGGGCGCGGCGGCCGTGGTCAGCACCGGACCGCCGTTGCCCGTCGCGACGGTGGCCGGCACCGCCGGTGGAACGACGACGGCGGACAGGGCCGCGTTCGGGTGGCCGCCCTCGGCCAGGAACTCCTCGGTCGGCTGCCATGCCGGCCGGCTGCCACCTCCGGTGTCGCCGAGGAAGGCCAGCATCACCTCGCGCTGCGAGGCGATCATTTCTCGGGTGGTCCGGAGGTACTCGCTGAGCAGTGCACCTCTGATGTCCTGGCCGCCGGTCGCCGGGGTGCCCGGGTTCGTCTCGGTGGCGGTGGTGCTGTGCGCAGGGGTCATCGACAGCTCCTTGATCCGTCGGGGAGGGGTCATGCCACCGGGAAGGCTGTTGCCGTGCTGGTCCCGGACGAGCATTCCGTCGACCGTCCAGATCGGACGACGGTTTGGTGCGGTGCCGGGTGCCTCGGTGGTCACCCGGTCCTGGAAGAGCCAGTCGGTGCGTACCGGAAGGCCGGCGCAGGCCAGTTCCGCGAGCGAGATCAGGAACCCGCGCAGCCCGTCGTTCGGTCCGCGTTCACACGCGATCGCCCGGTGCGGTCGTTCCGTGCCGAGGACCTCGGTGACCAGGCGGGAGAGCACCTGCCCGGGGCCGACCTCGACGAAGGTCCGTGCGCCGGCGGCGTACATGGCCTCGATCTGCTCGACGAACCGGACCGGTTCGCCGATCTGCTCGGCGAGGTGGTGGCGCACCCCGTCGGCGTTTCCGGGGTACGGCGCGGCGGTCAGGTTGGACCAGACCGGGATGCGCGGCGCGTCGATCCGGTGGTCACCCAGCACCTCGGCGAAGGTGGCCACCGCGCCGGCCACCACCGGGCTGTGGAAGGCACAGGCCACCGGGAGCGGCTTGGCCGACAGCCCGGCTTCCTTGAGCGCGACCACCGCCGAGCGGACCTTCGCCGTCGGGCCGGAGATCACCAACTGGTTCGGGGAGTTCCGGTTGGCCAACACGACCTCGCTGGTCAGGTTGGCGCTCGCGATGATCCGGGCCACCTCGTCGGGGGCGGCGCGGACCGCCGCCATGGTGCCGGGATCCGTCCCGCAGGCGTCGAGGATGGTGGCGGCCCGCTTCCGGCTCAGGTCCATCAGCGTCGCCGCGTCAAAGGCGCCGGCGACGCACAGCCCGACCAGTTCCCCGTAGCTGTGCCCGGCGGTCATGTCCGGTCGTACGCCGAGGCGGCGCAGCAGGTGGTCCATGGCCAGCCCGCCGATGCCCAGCACCGGCTGGGCGATCCGGGTGTCGCGGACCCGCTCCTCCTGCTCGCGCCGACCGGCCGAGTCGAAGGCGGCCGGCGGGAACAGCAGCTCCGCCGCCGGACGGTCGAGTTCGAGGTAGTACCGCAGCTCCGGGAAGGACAGGAACAGTTCGGCCAGCGCACCCGGTCGCTGACTGCCCTGACCGGGGAACATGAACGCCACCCGGCCCGGGTCGACGGGATCGACCTGCGCCGGCTGGACCAGCCCGCGCGTCGGGTCGTGCTCGCCGGCCAGCGCTCGGCGCAGCAGCGTCTCCAGCTCGCTGAGGTCGCGGGCGACGACGGCGACCCGGACCGGACCGGACCGGCCGGCTGCGTCGGCGGCGACCGACGCGGCCAGCGCGGCCAACCGTCCCGGTCGGACCCGTTGGCCGTCACCTTCGGTGGTGACCCGGTCCAGCAACTGCTGGACCGACCGGTGCGCGGTGGCCCGGTCGGAGCCGCGGAAACAGAACAGCTCCGCCGGCCAGCTCCGCCGACCGTGCCGGGGTTCCGGGGCGTTGGCGTGGGCGCCGAGCACCGCGTGGAAGTTGGTGCCGCCGAACCCGAACGCGCTCACCCCGGCGATCCGCTCGGCGGCCGGGGCCGGCCAGGGGCGGGCCTCGGTGTAGAAGGCGAACGGACTCTGCTGGGGGTGCCAGGCGGGGTTGGGCCGTTGCAGGTGGATGGTGGGCGGCCGGACGCCGTGGTACAGCGACAGCGCCACCTTGAGCACCCCGGCCAGCCCGGCGGCGCACTTGGTGTGCCCGATCTGGGACTTCACCGAACCCAGCGCGCACCCGCCCGGCTCCGCGCCGGCGTCGAGGAACATCCGGGTCAGCGTCTCCAGTTCGGTGCGGTCGCCGACCACCGTGCCGGTGCCGTGTGCCTCGACCAGCCCGACGTCCCGGGGGGAGACCCCGCTGCGCCGGTAGGCCCGGTCCAGCGCGCGACGCTGGCCCTCCGGCCGGGGGGCGGTCAGCCCGAGGGCCCGCCCGTCGCTGGCCCCGCCGAGGCCCTTGAGCACCGCGTAGATCCGGTCCCCGTCGCGCTCCGCGTCGGCCAGCCGCTTGAGCACGACGCAGGCCACGCCCTCGCCGAGGGCGATGCCGTCACCGGTGCTGTCGAACGGCCGGGACCGGCCGGTCGGGGACAGCGCGTGCGCCGAGGTGAACATCAGGTAGTCGTTGACGCCGTTGTGCAGGTCGGCGCCGCCGCAGATCATCAGGTCGCTGTCGCCGCTGATCAGCTCCTTGCAGGCCGCGTCCATGGCGGCCAGCGAGGAGGCACAGGCCGCGTCGATGGTGTAGTTCGGCCCGCCCAGGTCGAGCCGGTTGGCCACCCGGCCGGCGATCACGTTGGCGAGCACCCCGGGGAAGCTGTCCTCGGTGACCGTGGGCAGCAGCTCCTCCATCTCCTCGGGCACGTCGCCGAGGTACGCCGGGAGCATGGTGCGCAGGGTCTGGGCGTGCCCCATGTCGCTGCCGGCCTCGGCCCCGAAGACCACACCGGTGCGGGAGTGGTCCAGCCCCGGCCTGTCGTACGGGTAACCGGCGTCGACCAGCGCCCGGTGGGACACCTCCAGGGCGAGCAGCTGGGTGGGGTCGATGCTGCCGAGCGCGGTCGGGGGGATGCCGTAGCCGATCGCGTCGAAGGGCACCGGTTCGATGAAGCCGCCCCACTTGGAGACGCTGATCCGGCCGGCCTGGCCGGGCCCGACCTCCGGTGCGTAGTAGATGTCGGTGTTCCAGCGGTCGGCCGGGACCTCGGTCACCGCGTCGGTGCCGGCCAGCACCGTACGCCAGAAACTGTCGAGGTCCGGTGAGCCGGGCAGCATGCAGGCCATTCCGACGATGGCGATGTCCAGCGGGGCGGCCGGCTCCTCGGTCTGCCGTTCCGCCGGGGCGAGCGGGTCGCGCAGGGCGGCGACCCGGGCGGAGTGGTAGTCGCGTACCCCCGTGCTGACCGACGCGTGCAGGTCGGCGACGGTGGTGGGGGAGTGCCGCAGCACCGCGACCTGACCGGCCATGAACAGGCCCTCGGCCTCCTGGACGGTCTCGTCCACGGCTTCGAGGACGTCGCCGTTGCGGCGCAGGCCCTTGCTGGCGATCCGCAGCCGCCCGACGTTGAGCAGCTCCAACTGCTCCCACACCGCGCGGTTCTCGGCGCCCGCGCTGTGCAGTTCGGTGCGGAGCCGGTGGAAGTCGTCGGCGAACGGGGTTTGCAGGCAGCGGGTGACGTGACCCGGTGCGGTCTCCAGCAGGGCGGTCCGCTCGGCGTCGAGCGCCTCGCGCTGGAACAGCGGTCGTACCGCGCCCTGTTCCACGGCCTCGACCGTGAAGAGGTACGCGGTGCCCATGAGCACCCCGATCCGGCCGCCTCGACGGGCCAACGGCGCCGCCATGGCCGCGACCATCGCCGCCGAGCGGGCGTCGTGGATGCCGCCGGCGAAGAACACCTGTAGCTGGTCGGCGGCGGTCGGGTCGGTGTCGAGGAACTCGTCGAGCACCAGCAGTTGGGCCTCCCACAGCGGGAAGCTGAACCGGGGTCCGATGTGTCCGCCGCACTCGGCACCCTCGAAGACGAACTTGCGGGCGCCGGAGCGCAGGAACTGCCGCAGCAGGCCGGGGGAGGGGACGTGCAGGAAGGAGCCGATCCCGTGCTCCTCCAGGGCCCGTGCCTGGGGCGGCCGGCCGCCGGCGACGATCGCGTAGGGCGGGCGGAACTCCTGGATGACGGCGAGCTGGGCGGTCCGCAACTCCTCGGGGGCGAAACCGAGCACGCCCACCCCCCAGGGCCGGTCACCGAGCCGTTGTGCGGTCTCGCTGATCATCCGGCGGCACTGGTCGGCCGAGTTCAGGGCGAGCGCGATGAACGGCAGCCCGCCGCCCGCGGCGACCGCCTCGGCGAAGCCGGCCTCGTCGCTGACCCGGGTCATCGGCCCCTGCGCGACGGGCACCCGGACCCCGAGCGCGTCGGCGAGGGGAGCGCCCGGCAGCAGCAGGTTGCCGGCGTCCGGGTCGGTGGCGGCGTCGAGCATGGCCGCGCGCATCGCCCGGACCGCGCTGGCGGTGTCGGCCCAGCGCGCGGCGAAGACGGTGGCCAGCCAACCGTCCTGGCCGACCGGCAGCAACTCCGAGCCGGCGTCCTGCGGGCCGCCCCGGCGCAGGCCCCGGAAGGTGTCGTCGACCAGCACGGTCTCCGAGCCGTCCATCCGGCGGATCGCGGTCCGTACGTCGGTCGGCAGGTCCGACTCGGGCATGAGGGCGAGCTGGGTGTCCAGGACGACGCCGACGGCGCCACCGACCAGGCAGGCCCCGGCGGTGTGCGGGCCGATCCCGCCGGCCACCCAGATGGGCAGGTCGAGGCCGTCGTCGACGATCTGCTGGAGCAGTACGAAGGAGCTGAGGTCGCTGACCCGGCCACCGCCCTCGGTGCCCCGGACGATCAGCCCGTGCGCTCCGCCGGACGCGGCGGCCCGCGCCTCGGCGCGGCTGGTCACCTCGACGATCACCCGGTAGCTCGACGTGATGTCCGACAGCGACCAGGGGCTGTCCGGGGCGACGATCACCAGGTCGACGGCGCCGGGCGCGGCGCGGTCCACCGCGTCGGGGGTGGCCGTACAGCCGGGTGGAACCCGGACGCCGACCGGGACGGGTGACCAGGACGCGGCCTGGCTGAGCGCGCGTAGCGCCCAGTCGTCGCCACGGGCCAGGTCGAGTACGCCGAGTGCGCCGGCGGCGCAGGCGGCGGCCGTGATTCGTGGGCTGGGCTCCAGGGAGCCGGCCGGGCTGAGAGCCATGATCAGGTCACGGGGGTGTGGTGCGATACTCATCGGACTCCCACTGGGGGTGGTGAGGGAATGACGGTGCGATGGGCCGGATCGTCGGCCGGACTGATGGTGTCCACGTTGGATTTGCTGCGGTAGATGTAACGCTGGGCTGTAAGCTAATGTCGCTCAGTTACATCTCGGTTACATGTGACGGAAAAAAGACGACCATCCTAAGAACTCCTTACTAAGGCGCTGGTCAATGGTCCTGTAACCGGTATCACTCACAAGTGGGCTTGTGTTGTTGTCATCTTCGGTTTCCCGGGACGAATGGGACACAGTTGCCTTCGGCAACTGTGTGTAATACCGCCACCAAAAAGGGCCTGTCCATCCGGCTGAACGAGCGTTTTGTCGCTGTATGCCGGATGACGGCGATCATGAAAGTCGGCATTGAGGCCCGACCGGCCAGCCCGGACAACCCACCGCGGCGCCGGGTCGGACATTTGGAGGCGACACGACGAAAGCCCCGACCGTCACCCGGTTGGCCGGTGACGATCGGGGCTCCAGCGGTCCGCGCGGGATGCGGTCAGGTCACCTTCGCCGGCGCGCGTTCGTCGTCCGGGCGCGACCGCTCCCGCGACGCCTCGTCCGGTTCGGGCTCCGCCGGTCCGGCCGGGCGCCGGCGCAGGGTCAGGACCAGATGCACGGCGACGCCGGCGAGCAGCCCCCAGAACGCGGACCCGATGCCGGCCATGGTCAGCCCGGAGGCGGTCGCGGCCAGGGTCACGAGGGCGCCTTCCCGGGCCGGCACGTCATCCATGGCGCCGACCAGACCACCGAGCAGCGCCCCGAGCAACGCCACCCCGGCCACGGCGGCGACCAGCGGCCTGGGCAGCGCGGTGAAGAACTGCACCAGGCCGGTGCCGAGCAGGCCGCAGATCAGGTAGAAGATGCCGCAGGCCACGCCGGCCACGTACCGCTTCCGGGGGTTGGGGTGCGCCTCCTCGCCGGTGCAGATCGCGGCGGTGATCGCCGCCAGGTTGATGCCGTGACTGCCGAACGGGGCCAACAGTACGGACGCGAGGCCCGTGCCGGTCAGCAACAGCCGGTCGTCGGGCACGTATCCGCTGGCGCGCAGCACGCCGAGACCCGGCGCGTTCTGCGAGGCCATCGTGACGACCAGCAGCGGCAACCCGATGCTCACCAGCGCGGAGACGTCGAATGTCGGGACGGTCAACCGCGGTGTCGCGACCGCGAGCTGGACCCCGGCGAGGTTGAGCTGGTGGTCGGCGGCGGCGACCGCGATCCCGCCGGCCAGCGCGATCAGGACGGCGTACCGGGGCAGGAAGCGGCGGCCGACGACATAGCCGGCCAGCACGGTCAGCACCACCGCCGGCGCCTTGGGCACCGCCTGGAACGCCCCGAGCGCGAACGGCAGCAGGATGCCCGCGAGCATCGCCGAGACGATCCCGGCGGGCACCCGGGCGAGGATCCGTCCGAAGAGGCCGGAGAACCCGATGATGGTCATGCCGACGGCGGCGAAGAGGAACGCCCCGACCGCGTCGGAGTACCGGTAGGCGCCGAGCGAGCCGACCAGCAGGGCCGCCCCCGGCGTCGACCAGGCGGTGATCACCGGCATCCGGCTGATCAGGCTCAGCACCAGGCAGGTCAGGCCGCTGCCGATGGAGATGGCCCAGACCCACGAGGTGGTCTGGGCCTCGGTGAGGCCGGCCGCCCGCGCCGCGGCCAGCACCACCACGAACGGCCCCGAGTACGACACCAGCACCGCGATCAGCCCGGCCACGATGGCCGACAGGGAGACCTGCCCGCGCAGGCCGCTCATCCCTGCGCCCCGGACCGGATCGCCTCGCTCAGGTCGGCGATCAGCTCGGCGGTGTCCTCCAATCCGATCGACAGCCGGAGCATGTTCTCCGGCGAACGGCTGCCCGGCCCCTCGAAGGTGAACCGGTGCTCGATCAGACTGGCCGTGCCGCCCAGCGAGGTGGCCGGCAGGAACAGCCGGGTGGACCTCGCCGTCCCGAGGGCGGCCCGGCCACCGGCACGGAGGAAGACCGAGAGCATCCCGCTGTAACCGCCGACCATCTGGGCGCTGGCCACCTTGTGTCCCGGGTCGGAGGTCAGCCCCGGGTACGCCACCCGCTGCACGGCCGGGTGCTCGCTGAAGTGCTCGGCGATGGTGAGCGCCGAGGCGCACACCGCCCGCATCCGGACGGTCAGCGTCCGCATCCCGCGCAGCAGCAGGTACGCCTCCAGGCTGCCCGGCAGCTGGCCGGCCAACTGCCGTTGCAGCCGGATCCGCTCCCACAGCTGCGGGACCGACCCGTCGGTGACCAGGGCACCGGCGACCACGTCGTCGTGCCCGTTGAGGTACTTGGTGCAGGAGTGCATGACGATGTTCGCGCCGAGCTCCAGCGGCCTGGTCAGCACCGGGGTCGGCACGGTGTTGTCGACCGCGAGCACCGCACCCGCGGCGGCGGCCAGCTCGGCGGCGGCCGCCACGTCGGTGACCGTCCAGGTCGGGTTGGCGGGCGTTTCCACCCAGAGCAGCGCGGTCGGCGCGGCGGCCAGGGCCGCCCGGATGGCGTCGAGATCACCGGTGGGCACCTCGACGACCTCCAGCCCCTGCGCCACGCCGAACGTGCGCAGCCACCTGGTCAGGCCGAAGTACATGACCTCCGGCACGACCACCCGGGCACCGGCCGGAAGCGCCTGGAAGACGGCGGTGCAGGCGGCCATCCCGGAGGACACGAGCAGGGCGTCGGTGCCGTTCTCCAGGTGGGCGAGCAGCTCCTCCACCTGGGTGAATCCCGGGTTCCCCTGGTCGCGCTGGTAGGCCATCCCGGCTGGCAGCGCGTAGTCGGCATCGCGGACGTAGGTGACACCGACCGAGACGGGGGCCGGGAAGGCTCCGGTGTCGGTGGCACGCCTGCCGAGTGCCTGCGCCACCGCCGTGTCGGCCGAGACGCGCCCAGGGGGCTGGACGGTGATCATGGTGTCGTCGCTCCTCATCGGTCACTGTGGAATCGCGTCGCCAGGACACGGTCCAGGTCGGTCAGCGCCCGGGACCAGATCCCGGGTGACGGTACGTAGTGGTTGTAGTAGCTCGCGCCCTCGGCCGGCGGCCCGAAGACGGCGACACCGGTGGTGACGTGCCCGGCGCGGTGCCGGACGTGGCCGTCACGGGTGAGGTCCAGTTCGCCCGGCCCGCGTCCGGGTGCCGCCCAGTGCCGCACCGAGGCCGTGACCGGGTCGTGGGCCGGGTCGACGACGGGCCAGTGCAGGTTGGCCACCACGACGACGTCGACGGGAAGGCACGACTGCTGTTTGAACGCGGTGGACCGTAGCTCCCAACCCGTGGCGGTGCGGGCGAGATCGGGCGCCGGCCCGGGACCGAGACCCAGCAGGCCGGCATCGGTGAGGGCGATCAACTCGGCGATGCGTTCCCGCTGGGGACCGATCACCGAGCGGTTGACCGTCGCGGTGAAGGACCGGAAGAAGTCCCGATGACCGTCCTCGGTCAGCCCCGGCTGGTCCACCACGGTGCGCAGCGTTTCCCGATGATCCCGCAGGAGTTCCAGGCGGTCCTTCAGGACGCTCTGGCCGAGCCCGCGGGCCGCCTCGGCGAGGTCCCAGCGGGCCTGGGCCAGGACGGCGGTACGCCATTCGTCCGCGTCCGACCAGCTCTCCGCGATGCCGAACAGCCGGCGGACCACCTGCCGGGCCTGCTTGTCGAGGCCGGCCTCCAGATCGGCGACGATCAGCGGCTCCACGTCGCGCCACAGGTCGAGCCGTCCGTCGGGAGTGCGGGTGCGTAGCTCCTCCACGGTCTGCCGGGTGAACCGTCGGACCGCGCCGGGATGCCGCTGGCGCGGGATGCGGGGGCGGGCGGCGGGCAGCCAGCCGCCACGGTTGACCAACACGATACGGGGTTCGTCCCCGGACGCCAGGTATTGGTGGCCGTTGTCCGTCACGACGTGTCGCCCGCCCCGGCCGACGGTCAGGGCGGCGACGACGTCCATCGCGGTCAGGCCGGTCCCGAGCACCGCGACCCGCGCTCCCGCCGGGATGCCTGCGACGGTGTCCGGCAGCGGATAAGGCTCGGCGATCCAGGCACCGGCCGGTCCGGACGGGTCGGCCGGCCGGGGTGCGTCGGCCGGTCCGGCCGGATCAGCCGGCCGGGGTACGTCGGTCGGTGTCGGCGGGATCGGACGGCCGGGAACGGCGCCGGTCGCGGCGGTGAGCCCGTGACCGGTGGTGATCACGGCGAGGTCGACCGTCAGCACCGTCCCGTCGGCCAGGGTCACCCGGGCCCCCGACCCGGCCGGCTCGACGGTCGTGGCGATCTGCCGGTGGCGGTCCACCCGGACCCGGTCGGGCACCCGGGAGAGCAACCGGTCGGCGGCCCAGGCGAGATAGTCACCGAGCAGGCGGCGGGGCAGGAAATCGTCGAAGCGGACACCGCGCGGCCCACCGACGTCGGGCACGGTCACCCCGTTCTCCCGGCACCAGCGGTACAGGTCGGGTCCCTCGTTGATCGGCGCGTCCGGCACCATCCGCTCATCAGAGAAGATCGTCAACTGGGCCGCGACGGTGTTCAGCAGCAGGTAGTCGGGCTGGTCCCGGTGATGCACGCCGACGCCGAGCGGACCGGGCTCGACGATGGACAGCGTCACCTCCCGGTCGGGGGTTGTCGCGGCGTACGCGAGGATCCGCTCGACGGCCGACAGGCCCCGTGGACCGCAGCCGACCACGGCGATCCGGAGCGGCTTCACCATCGGCTCGTCTCGCCGAAGAAGTCCGGCACCTGGACCGTGACGCCCCGTTCCCGGGCCCGGTCGAGGACGAACCGGCCGACCGCGAGATCGAGCACGCCCAGCCCGAACGGTGAGACGAGCACGCCGCGACCCGGTTCGGGGCGCCGGTCGCCACGGACGAACTGGGCGATGGTGCCGGTCACGAAGTCCCGGTTACCGACCCGCTGCTCGGCCAGGTGGGGCGAGGTGTCCGCCTTCAGGCAGTGGTCGATGTCGTCCAGGATGTTGGTCGCCCCCAGCACCACCTCGGGGGTGAAGTCCCGCAGCGAGATGTTGAGGGCGAGCTGGTCAGGGCGCAGCGGACGGTCGACGTACGGCTTCAGGGCGGTGGTGGCGGTGACCACCGTCTGCCGGTCGAGCACCCCGGTCAGGTCGCCGCGGCTGGCCCGCAGCCCCAGTTCGGAGCGGGCGAACTCGACGAGCCGGTCGGCCGACAGCGGGTCCAGGTCGTGTACCAGCACGTCCCCGCAGGGATAACCGGTCAGGTGCAGGAACCGGAGGACGGTCCGGGCGATGACGCCCGCGCCGATGATGCCCACCTCTCCCGCCGGGGGCAGGTGCCGGGCCACCGCGCGGGCCGCCACCGCGGCCGACGCCGCGGTCCGGGCGGCGCTGATACCGGCCGCCTCCAGGCAGGCGATCGGATAGCCGGTGGTCAGGTCGTTGAGGATCAGCACGGCGGAGGCCCGGGGCAGGCCGGCGCGGACGTTGCCGGGAAAACTGGCGATCCACTTGATGCCGGCGATCTCCCCGCCCGGCAGGTCCGCCGCGGCCGGCAGGGCGATGATCCGGGAGTCGGGCCGTTGCGGGAAGCGCAGGAAGTAGCTGTCGGGGTTGATGGTCAGACCGGCGTCGTGCCGCAGGTAGGTGTTCTCGACGATGTCGACCAGGGCGGGCGCCGAACCGTCGAGGATCTCCTTAACCACCTTCCCGGGCACGATGTCAAAGGAGAACATTGCTGGTTTCCTCCCACGCGGTGGCCAGGCCGCGCCGGGCCACCCAGTCGTCGTCGTAGATCGTGGACAGGTACCGCTCCCCGAGATCGGGTGACAGGGCGACGACGGTGGCGCGGGTGGGGATCACCGGGGCGAGTCGGCGTACGGCGGCCAGCACGGTCCCGGTGGAGCCGCCGGCGAGCAGGCCGGTGGTCCGGGCGAGCCGGCGGCACTCGGCGACCGTGTCGGCCTCGGTGACGTGGATGACGTCATCGGGCGCGCAGACGTCGACGAGTTCGGGTCGCCGGCTGGCGCCGAGCCCGGGGATGTGCCGGGGCGCGGGCCGGGCGCCGAAGGTCACCGAACCCGCGGCGTCGACGGCGACGATCCGGGTGTGCGGGCTGTGCCGGTGGAACGCCTCGACGCAGCCCATCAGGGTGCCGCCGGTGCCGGTGCCGACGAAGAGGTAGTCGACCCGGGCGAAGGCGTCGAGGATCTCCGGCGCGGTGTGCGTGGCGTGCGCCGCCGGGTTCGCGGGGTTCGCGTACTGGTTGAGCCAGAGCAGGTTCGGGTCGGCGGCCACCCGGGCGGTGATGTACGCGATGCGCGACCCCAGGAATCCCCCGTTGGCGTCCCGGTCCCGGATCATCACCACCTCGGCGCCGAGCGCCCGCATGGTGTTCGTCGCCGACTGGTTCGTGTTCGGGTCGACGACACAGGTCAGCGGATAGTCCTTCGCCGCGCAGACCACGGCCAGGGCGATGCCGAGGTTGCCGGAGGTGGACTCGATCAGCCGGGTCGCCGGCCGGCCCGGCGCGGCGTGGATCCGCCCGTCCCGTTCGGCCGCCGCGACCATGCCGCGCGCGGTCGTGAACTTGACGCTCCCGGCCGGATTGAGCCCTTCGAGCTTCAGATAGAGCCGACGCAGCGCACCGAATCCGCGAATGCGCAGGAATTGTGGTGTGGACTGGATCTCGTGGACATGTTCAGCGATCATGACGTCCCCCGTGCGTTATCGGAGAAGCGCGTCACCGCTCCTCGAACAACATCGGAACATCGGTCCACGTCCCTGGACAAGGCCGTCGCGGTATCGGTGATCCCGTCTGTCGCGTCCACGACCCTGGCGGTGCCGATCGGGTGTGAATGGTTCGACGAGTCGTGCTACGAGCCGAAGGGCCCCATGTTGTCGCAGGTCAGTGCGAAGGCAGTGCCCCGGAGAGCGCTTCGGGCACCGGAGACCGGTCCCGACTCTCGCTCGAATCTCAGGTTCTGGAACGATTGTCCGCAACTGGACACTGACCGGTTCCTGTTTCGTTGTATCCGGGAACAAATAAAACGGTGAGCGCGACGCGCCCGATCGCACTCGTGTGACAATCCGCCGAAGTGGCGTCGGCGGGTCATTCCGGTGACGGGTGCATGCCCGACCGCGACGGTACCGCGCCGGCCGCGATCCCGGGTTCGTCCCGGTGTTCAGCCTGCACCGGGAGCAACGCCGCGGCGGCCAACGGGAAGGCGATGACGGTCGCGAAGGCAGCACCGTAGCCGGCTCCACTGATCATGGCGGCCACGGTCGGTGGCGTGGCCGCGGCGACGGCGTTCTGCGCGGTGTTCTGGATGCCCAGGGCCCGGCCGGCCCAGGCCCGCCCGGCGTACTCGGCCACCGCGGTGTACGCGAGCCCGTTGGTACTGACGCTCACCACGGCGGCGACCAGCAACGCCACCACCGCCAGGCGGGAGTGCGCGAAGACGCCGACCGTCAGCGCGGCGATGGAGACCCCGATCGTGACCGCGAGGGTACGCATCGGCCTCATCCGGGAGCCCGTGCGGTCCGACCACCAGCCGGCCACCAGTCGTGACGCCGCGCCGCCCACCTGGACGACGGCCATCAGCTGACCCGCGAGCTGCGCCGTCCAACCGTGCTCGTCGACGAGGAACACCAGCGCGAACGTGGCGACGGTGAACTGCGGCACGATCAGCAGCGCGCTGGCGGCGTGGACCTGCCACAGCACCGGGGTGCGGTAGGGGGAGCCGGTACGCGGTGCCGTGGTGCCGGCGGCGCGCCGCGGATCGCGTACCGCGATGACCACCAGGGCGGCGGCGACCAGGCAGAAGATGCCGAGGAACGCGAGCGCCGCGCCCCGTCGGTACGCCCCCAGCGGGGGGAGGGCCAGCGCCGCGACCGCGACCCCGAGTGGTTGGGCGGTCTGCCGGAACCCCATTGCCAGGCCGCGTTCGTGTACCGCGAACCAGCCCAGGATCAACCGGCCGCTGGACGCGTGCACCGAGCCGCCGGCCGCCCCGGCCAGCATGAAGCACACCCCCAGCGCGACGGGGCCGTGCAGGGTGCTGCCCGCCAGGAGCACCGCGCCGGCCAGCGCCAGACCGATGGTGAGTACGACCCGCTCGCCCCACCGGTCGGCGGCGGCGCCCCAGGCGACCAGGGTCGCGAGCAGTCCGGCGCTGGGCGCGGCGGTCAGCAGTGCGGCCTGGCCGAGGGTCAGTCCCTCCGCGCGGAGCGCGGGGACCAGGTATGCGAGCCCGTACTGGAAGGCGCAGCCGGCCGCCATCGCGAGCATCCCGACGGCCAGCACGATCCACCGCCGGCGGTCGTCGGCGGGTGGTCCGATCGTCAAGACGCTCTCCCCGGGAACGGTCGACAGTGGCATCGCCGGTGCCAGGCGCATGATTCCATGGCGTGACGGCCCTGTGCCACCGCGTGTCCACGTGCCGGATCGGTGCCCCGAACGGTGTGCGGCGTTCCCCGAGGCCGTTCTCCAGCGGCCCGGACGCGCCTGCCGAGAGGCTGGTCGAACGACGCCGAGCCCGGTGGCGGACGTCGGGCGGCTGCGGGCGGTCGGCGGCCGCTGGCGGGATGGCCCGGTCGCGGGCGGTCGCGTAGGCTGCCCGCCGTGCTCAAGCAGCGGCTGGCCGGCGCGCGGCGGCTGACCAGGTGGTCGGGTCCGGCCGGCCTCTTCCTGTCCGGCCTGCTGCTCCTGCTGCCGTTCGTGGCGGTCTCCTGCGCGCCACCGGGCGGCTACGGCCGGGGCGCGGCCGGCAGCACCACCACCTACACCGGCGTGGATCTGGTGACCGGGGACGAACCCGCGGTCAGCCCGCCGGACCGGCTGCGCCCACCGGAACAGCGTCGCGACGACAGGCTCGGCGTACGGCCGCTGGCCGGGTCCGCGCTGCTGCTGATCATCGTCGCCCTGGCCGCCTCGGTCGTGCTCACCAGCCGGGTGCGCCGCCGGCTCACCGTCGCCATCCTCGCCGTCCTGGCGGCGTCGGCGCTCGGCGCCGAGCAGCTCGCCGTCCGTTCCCTGCTGGCGTCGCGGCTGCGGGAGCAGCTCACCACGCCGCTGCCGGCGGGCAAGCAGGTCGGTGACTACGTGCAGACCCAGCCGGGGTTCTGGCTGTGCCTGGTCACGCTCGGCGCGGTCGCCGCGGCCAACGTCGTCGGCCTGCTCCGCGCCCCGCGCCGGCGACGGCGCGACGGAGACTGGGACGGGGATCGGGACGGTTGACGCGCGGGCGGACTCAGTCCGGCGGGCTGCGCCGGTCGTGGGCCGGCCGGTCGAGAAACATCAGCCGGGCCCGCTTGTCCGGCAGGTCGATCAGCGGCCCGGGCCGGAAGCCGGTCCGGCGCAACCGGGCGAGCGCCCTGGCGTTGCGGGCGTCCGGCTCCGCGACCAGCCGCAGCCGGGCCGGATCGGCCCAGAGGAAGTCGAGCAGCGCACCCAGCAGCGCCGCCGTGAACCCGGCCGCCACCCCGGTTGGCGGGCCGATCAGCAGGTGCAGGCCGAAGTCGCCGGGCTGGACCGGATAGCACCCGCCGACCGGGTCGGCGGCCGGCTCGTAGGTCTGCAACAGCGCCACCGGCCGGCCGTCCCGGTGGACCAGGTGGGCGTGGTGGGTGTCGAGCGAATCCAGGTACGTGTAGATCTCCCGGACCCGCTCCCGGCTGGCGTCGCGCATCCCCCAGAACCGGGCCCGCTCCTGGGTTACCCAGCCGTGCAGCAGACCGGCGTCCCGGTCCGGCTCGACGGGACGGATGACCACCCGGCCGAACCCGGCGATGTCCCGGTCGTAGCGGTGCGGATGGGGAACCCCGCCCGGCGCGCCGGGACCGCCATCCGGGGTGCCGTCCGCTGCGCGCGAGGCGGGCCCCCCGTCCAGGGCGGCCGGGTCATGGTCGGTCTTCATCGCGCTCCTCGGTGAGCCGGTCCCAGTCGGTGAGTACCGGTAGCAGGTCGCCGGCCAGCCAGGCCGGTTGCTGGTCGCGGTGGTGCGGGTCGCCGGCCACCCCGGACGCGCCGAGCGGCACCACCCAGCGGCTGCGCGACCGGTCGCCCAGGTCCCACACGTAGCGCGCCGCCGGCCCGCGCAGGCAGTTGTGGGTGACCCCGGGAACGCTGGAGGTGGCCAGGACGCAGTCGTGGTCTCCGGCCAGTCGGGGCCGTGGCTCCGGGTCGTCCTCGGTGGCCGGCAACGCGCGCCACGGGGTCAGCCGGTGCAGGTCGCCCCACCGCGGCGTCCCGCCGCCGGCCGGGCCGGGGTCATCCGCGCCGGGATCGCCCGCCCCGGGACCGTCCACGGCGGAGACGTCCCCGCCGGGGCCGTCCATGGTGGGTCCGTCCGGATCGGGACCGGGTGCCCCGGCGACCTCGTCGAGGGCCGAGCGCAGCAGCGCGGCCACGTCGCCGGCGGGCAGCAGCGGGCCGTCCAGCAGGGCCGGGAGGGCCAGCGCGACCCGTGGAACCAGCGCCAGCCACGGCTGGAACACCCGGGGGTACGCCGGGATGTCGGCGAGCGGGGCCAGCACCGGGTGCGCCGCCAACCGGCGGACGACGGCGGCCCGTACCAGGGCGTACGCGCCCGCGTCCGGGCTGTCCGCGGCCATCCGGCGGTCCCAGCGCAGCAGCCGGTCGCGCAGCGCGGCGGCCTCCGGCCCCAGTCCCGGAAGGGCGCCCAGCCGGTCGAGCAGCGGGCCCGCGGCGGCCAGCCGGGTGTCGGTGTGGATGGTCGCCATCCGCTCGGCCGTCCAGCCCCGGCCGCTGTCGAGCAGTTCCCGGATCCGCTCGGCCCGGTACGGCGGGGCGAACTCGAGACCGAGCGGCCCGGCCAGCCCGCGTTCGTTGGCCATCACCGCGTGTCCGACGACCTCGGCGCGGGGCGTCGGCGCGTACCCGGCTTCCCAGGCGTGCTCCGCCGACCAGGCCGGCACCACCCGCAACCGGTTCTCCGGGTTCCGCGTCGGCACCGCGCCGGCCACCCGGTGCAGCAGCCCGCCCGCGGTGTCCGCCGCCATCAGCACGTTGACCGGCTCGATCCAGCGGTCGACCGCCGCGTCCACGTCGCCGACGGTCCGCGCCCGCAGCAGCGCCGGGAGCGCGGCGAAGCCCAACTCGGCCAGGATCCGGGGCGGGTGGCGGAGGCTGATCGTCGGTTCCTCGTCCGGGCCGCCGGCCACCACCGGACCCCGGGCGGTCTCGATCACCTCCACCTCGACCGGGTCCGCGCCGGCGACCTCGATGGTCTCCCGGTGCGCCGCGGCGGGTTGCCAACCGTCCGGGCCGTACGCCTGCACCGCGCCGTGGTGGCGGCGCAGCCGTTCCGCGTACACGTCCTGGTAGTCGGCCATCGCGTTGGTGATCGCCCAGGCCACCCCGCCGGTGTGGGCGAAGTGGGCGACACCGGGCACCCCCGGCACGGCGAGGCCGACCACGTCGTACTCCGGGCAGGCCAGCCGGATCTGCTGGTACACCCCCGGATTCTCGATGATCCGGTGTGGGTCGCCGGCCAGCAGCGCCGCGCCGGTGCCGGTCCGGTCACCGGCCAGCAGCCAGCCGTTGCTGCCGGCGGTGGCCATCGCGTCGGCGGCGAACAGCGCCACCGCGGACGCACCGAGTCGCTGGGCGACGTGCTCGCGCCAGAGCTTGGCGGGAAACCCGGCGAACAGGATGTGGTGCGACAGCCAGATGGCCAGCGGCGTCCACGGCTGCCACCGCCCGGGGGTCAGCCCGACGGCGGCGAACTCGGGCGCGCGGGCGGCCCCGGCGGCCAGGCCGGCGTTGACGCCCTCGACGTAGCCGCGCACCCAGGCGGCGGTCGCCCGGTCGAGGGCGACGTAGCAGCGCCGGGCGGTGTCGGCCAGCCGGACCCGCCGGGCGAACAGGTCCCAGCCGACCGCCTCGGGGCCGAGGAAGGACGCGCTGCGCCCTTCGGCCCGGTGCCGTTCCAGCTCCAACTGCCAGGCCCGGTCGTACGCGGTGACGCGGCCCTGCGCGACCACGAGCGCCCGCGGGTCCGCGGCCCGGACGTGCGGGATTCCCCACGGGTCCCGGAACACCCGGGCGGTCACGTCGGCTCCGGCGCGAGCCGGCCGGCGGCGCGGCGGGCCGCCGGGACGACCAGCGGTGTGCCGGTCTCCGGGTCGGCGATCACCCGGCACGGCAGCCCGAAGACCTCCGCGACCAGTTCGGCGGTGACGACCCGGGCCGGCTCACCGGCGGCCACCACCCGCCCGTCGCGCATCGAGATGAGGTGGGTGGCGTACCGGGCGGCGTGGTTGAGGTCGTGCAACACCGCGACCAGCGTACGACCCTGCTCCTCGTGCAGCCGGGCGCACAGGTCGAGGACGTCGATCTGGTGCGCGATGTCCAGGTACGTGGTGGGTTCGTCGAGCAGCAGCAGCGGGGTCCGCTGGGCCAGCGCCATGGCGAGCCACACCCGTTGCCGCTGGCCGCCGGACAACTCGTCGACCGCCCGGTCGGCCAGGTCGGTCACCTCGGTCGCCGCCATCGACTCCTCGACCACCCGTTCGTCGTCCCGGGACCACTGCCGCAGCAGGCCCTGGTGCGGGTAGCGGCCGCGGGCGACGAGTTCGGCGACCGTGATGCCGTCCGGGGCGACCGACGACTGCGGCAGCAACCCCAGGGTGCGGGCCACCTGGCGGGCCGGCCGGCGGTGGATGTCCGTGCCGTCCAGCAGCACCGCTCCGGCGGTGGGCCGCAGCATCCGGGCCAGCGCGCGCAGCAGGGTGGACTTGCCGCACGCGTTCGGTCCGATGATCACGGTGAACGAGCGGTCCGGGATGGCGACGCTCAGCTCCTCGGCGATGATCCGCCGGTCGTAGCCGAGGGTCATCCGGGTGCCGGTCAGCCGTGGGCTTCCGGTCCCGGTCGGTGTGTCGGTCCGCACCGGTGTCGCTCCCTTCTCGTCGCCGGCTGTCGTACCGGGGGTGTCCGTCGTACCGGGGGTGTTCACAGTCGGCCCGCCCTTCGTTCCGCCGCCAGCAGCCAGACCAGGTACGCCCCGCCGATCGCGCCGGTGATCGCGCCGACCGGAAGCTGGTGCCCGGGGAACGCCCGCTGGGCCAGCAGGTCGGCGCCGACCACCAGCGTCGCGCCCACCCCCATGGTGGGCACCAGGTTCGGGCCGGGGGAGCGGGTCAGCCGCCGGGCCAGGTGCGGCGCGGTCAGTGCCACGAACGACACCGGCCCGGCGGCGGCCGCCGCGAACGACACCAGCAGCACCGCGGCGGCGAGCAGCACCGGCCGCAACCGGGTCACCGGCACGCCCAGCGCGGCCGCGGTGTCGTCGCCCAGCTCCAGCATCCGCAGCGCCGGGCCGCAGCCCAGCAGCACCACCGGCGCGAGCACGGCGAGCACGACCAGCAGCGGCAGCGCGTCGGACCAGCCGCGTCCGTCCAGGCTGCCGGTGAGCCAGCGCAGCGCGCGGGCCGCGTCCATCAGCGGCGCCCGGGTGAGCAGGTAACCGTTGACCCCGGTGAGGATGGCGGTGACGCCGATGCCGACCAGCACCAGCCGGTAGCCGTGGACGCCGTTGCGCCACGCGATCCCGTGCACCAGCAGGCCGGTGGCGACGCCGCCGGCCACCGCCGCGCCGGACAGCGCGAGGCTGCTGCCGCCGAGCACGACCACCACCAGGGCGCCGGTCGCCGCGCCCTGGGTGAAGCCGAGCACGTCGGGGCTGCCCAGCGGGTTGCGGACCAGGGACTGGAACACCGCCCCGGCCAGCGCCAGGGCCGCACCCACCACCAGCGCGGTGACCAGCCGGGGCAGCCGGAGCTGGTAGACGATGAACCACTCGGCCGGGCTGCCGCCACCGGTCAGCACCCGCAGCACGTCGGCCGGGGTCATCGGGTAGTCGCCGCCGGCCACCGCCACTGTGCCCAGGCCGGCCGCCAGCAGCGCGCAGCCGACGCCGACCGCCAGCGCGCGGCGGCGGAACCGCAGCGAGAACCCGCCGGGCAGGCGCAGCACGGTCTGCGCCGTCCTCCTTGTTCGCGGCTGCGGGGCTCGCAGGACCGGCTCACTCCTCGCGCTCATGCTCGGGCCGATCGACGGCGGACGACGAGCCAGAGGAACAGCGGCCCACCGAGCACCGCGGTCACCATGCCGACCTGGAGTTCTCCCGGTCGGCCGAGCACCCGGCCGAGCACGTCGGCGCCGAGCAGGAGCACCGGGGCGAGCACCGCGCAGTACGGCAGCAGCCAGCGCAGGTCGGGCCCGGTCAGGGCGCGGACCAGGTGCGGCACCAGCAGTCCGACGAAGACGATCGGGCCGCACGCGGCGGTGGCCGCGCCGCAGAGCAGGGTGACGGCCGTGATCACGGCCGCCCGGATCAGCGCGGGACGGGCACCGAGCGCCCGGGCCGCGTCGTCACCGAGGGCGAGGGCGTTGAGTGGGCGCGCGGTGGCCAGCGCGAGCAGCAGGCCGACGAGCAGGAACGGCAGCACCCGGGTCACGGTCGAGGCGTCGGCGGTGGCCAGCGAGCCGACGGTCCAGAAGCGGAGCCGGTCCAGCGAGGCGGAGTCGAGCAGCATGACCGCGCTGACGTACGAGTAGAGGGTGGCGTTGAGGGCCGCGCCGGCGAGGGCGAGCCGGGCCGGGGTGGCCGTCCGGCCGCCGCCGACGGCGTAGCCGAGCGCGGTGACCAGGGCCGCGCCGAGCAGCGCGAACCACACGTAGCCGCCGATCGCGGTCACCCCGAGCAGCGCGGCGCTGGCGACCGCGGCGGAGGCACCGGCGTTGATGCCGAGCAGCCCGGGGTCGGCCAGCGGGTTTCGGGTGAGCGCCTGCATGACCGCGCCGGCCACCCCGAGCGCCGCGCCGGCGAGCAGTCCGAGCAGCGTACGGGGCAGGCGCATCAGGTGGACCACCGCGTACTCGGCCGACTCGCGGTGCCACAGACCCGACCAGACGTCGGCCAGGGGGAGCTGTTTCGGGCCGACGGCGATGCTGAGCACGGCTACGACGCCGAGCAGCGCCACCGCCGAGGCCAGGCCGGCGGTCCGGGTGGTGGCCCGGGTCCGCCGGGCCGGGCGGGCGGTGACCGTGCGGGCACCGTCGGGTGATGACTCGATGACGGACAGTGTGGGCTCCGGTGTGGGAAACGCCGAACATGACTTGACAGGAAGTTAGGTTAGGTTAGCCTAACCTCGCTTGTCCATGGTCATCTGCGACCCTGATCGAAAGTCGACACCCATGCCTGATCCCGTGCCTGCTCGCCACCTCTCTCGCCGCGGTCTCCTGGCCGGCGGAGCCGCCACCGTAGCCCTGCTGATGGCCGGTTGCGGGAGCGCCGACGACGCCGCCAAACCGTCCTCCACCAGCAGTGCTGGTCCCTGGTCGTTCGCCGACGACCGTAATGGGACGGTGACCGCCGGCAGTCGGCCGGCCCGGGTCGTCGCCTTCACCGGCACCGCCGCCGCACTTGTCGATTTCGGACTCGACCGGCAGATCGTCGGCGTGTTCGGCGAGACGAAACGCGCCGACGGCACGGCCGATCCGCAGGCCGGCGAGCTGAACCTGGACAGCGTGGAGGTCCTCGGCAACGCCTGGGGCGAGTTCAGCGTGGAGAAGTACGCCGCCCTGCGCCCCGACCTGCTCGTCACCCACATGTACGACCCGGGCGCGCTCTGGTACGTGCCGGACGAGAGCAGGAACAAGATCCTGCCGCTCGCGCCGAGCGTCGCGATCACCACCGCCCGGGTGCCGATGACCAAACCCATCGAGCGGTACGCCCAACTCGCCGAATCGCTCGGCGCCGACCTCTCGGCGAAGAAGGTCACCGACGCCAGGGCCCGGTTCGACGCGGCGGCCGAGTCGGTCCGCCAGGCGGTCCGGGCGAACCCCGGCATCAGGGTGCTGGCCTGCTCCGGCAGCCCCGACCTGTTCTACGTCTCCAACCCGAAGGTCAGCACCGACCTGATGTACTTCGCCGAACTCGGCGTCGACATCGTGCGGCCCACCAAGCTGGCGGCCGGCGACTACTTCGCGGCATTGAGCTGGGAGAACGCCGGGAAGTTCCCGGCCGACCTGATCCTGCTGGACAACCGCAGCACCGCGTTGCAACCCAAGGACCTCGCCGGCCGGCCCACCTGGACCCAGCTACCGGCGGTCCGGGCCAACCAGGTCACGCCGTGGGACGCGGTGCCCCGCTTCTCCTACGCCGGTGCCGCACCCCTGCTGGAGAACCTGGCGACCGCGATCCGCGCCGCGAAGAAGGTGAGCTGATGGGTACCGCGCTCGCCCTCCAGTACCGCTTCTTCACCGCGCGGGTCGTCGCCGTGCGACGGATCGGCGCCAGCACCATCCGGGTCACCTTCGGCGGCAACGACCTGACCGGGTTCGCCGGCGGCGGCCGGGACCAGAGCGTCTCGCTGTTCCTGCCGCATCCCGGGCAGCCGGGCCCGGTGCTGCCCGCCGACGAGGTGCCGGACTGGTTCGGCGCGTACCGCGCGATGGACCCGGAGGTCCGGGCGGTGATGCGGTCCTACACCATCGTGGCCCAGCGCCCGCAGGACGCCGAGGTCGACATCGACTTCGTCAGCCACGGCGACACCGGTCCGGCATCCCGGTGGGCCGGCCGGGCCCGGCCCGGCGACCGGGTCGTGCTGCTCGGCCCGGCCGTGGCGGACAACCGCAGCGTCTGCTTCCAGCCACCCGACGACACCGGGCTGATCCTGCTCGCCGCCGACGAGACCGCGCTGCCGGCGGTCGCCGGGATCCTCGACTGGCTGCCCGCCGGCTCCCGGGTCCGGGGCTTCATCGAGGTACCCGACGCGGCCGACATCCGGCGGCTGCCCACCGTCGCTCAGGCCGAGCTGAGCTGGATAGTCCGGTGCGGCACCCCACCCGGCGCCGGACTGCTGGTCGAGGCGATCCGCGCCGCCCGACTGCCCACCGGTGCCACGTACGCCTGGGTCGCCGGCGAGTCGAGCCTGGTCCGGGCCGTCCGCCGGCACCTGGTCGGCGACCGGGGTCTGGACCGGCGCCGGGTCACCTTCTCCGGTTACTGGCGGCGGGGCGCGTCCGAGGACGCCCTGCGCGCCGAGGCGCTGGCACCGGCCGGGGAGGGCTGACCATGAACCAGCCGGGACAGCCGGGACAGCCGGGACAGCCCATTGGGACCAGCCCCTCCGGGCGGGCCCACCTGCTGCACGCCGGGTCCGTCGAGCGGTACCGCGCCGCGCTCGCCGACGGCGTCGACCGGATCGCCCGCCGGGTGGCCGCCGTCGACCGGCCGGGCACCGGGATCACCCCCGCGGCCCTGACCTCGCAGATCGCCGCGATCGACCTGGACCGGCCGCTCGGCGACACCGCCGCCGCCCTCGACGAACTGGACGGCGTCTACCTGCGCGACGCCGTCTGGTTCCACCATCCCCGCTACCTCGCCCACCTGAACTGCCCGGTGGTGATTCCCGCGCTGCTCGGCGAGGCCGTGCTGACCGCCGTGAACTCCTCGCTGGACACCTGGGACCAGAGCGCCGGGGCGACCCTCATCGAGCGGCGCCTCATCGACTGGACGGCGGCGCGGATCGGGCTCGGTCCGACCGCCGACGGGGTGTTCACCAGCGGCGGCAGCCAGTCCAACCTCCAGGCCCTGCTGCTGGCCCGGGAGGAGGCGTGCCGGGCCGCGTCGACCCGTAACGCCCGGATCGACAGGCTGCCCCGGCTGCGTGTGCTCACCTCGGCGGCCGGGCACTTCAGCGTGCAGAAGTCGGCCAAACTGCTCGGCCTGGCCCCGGACGCGGTGGTGACCGTCGAGACCGACGCCCAGCGCCGGATGGTCCCGGCCGCGCTGCGCCGGGAGATCACCCGCTGCCACCGGGACGGTCTCGTGGTCATGGCGGTGGTGGCCACCGCCGGCACCACCGACTTCGGCTCGATCGACCCGCTGGTGGAGATCGCCGACGACTGCGCGGCGGCCCGGGTGTGGCTGCACGTCGACGCCGCGTACGGGTGCGGGCTGCTCGTCTCACCGACCCGCCGGCACCTGATCGACGGCATCGAACGGGCCGACTCGGTGACCGTCGACTACCACAAGTCCTTCTTCCAGCCGGTCAGCTCCAGCGCCATCCTGGTCCGGGACCGGCGGGTCCTGCGGCACGCCACCCACCACGCCGACTACCTCAACCCGGCCCGCACCGTCGAACAGGGCATCCCGAACCAGGTCGACAAGAGCCTGCAGACCACCCGCCGCTTCGACGCGCTCAAGCTGTGGCTCACCCTGCGGGTGCTGGGTCCGGACGCGCTCGGCGCGCTCTTCGACGAGGTGCTGGACCGCGCGGCCGACGCCTGGGCGCTGGTCAGCGAGGATCCCCGGTTCGAGGTCGTGACCCGGTCGTCGCTCAGCACCGTGGTGTTCCGCTACCTGCCCACCGGGCCCGCCCGGGAGCTGACCGACGCCGCCAACCTGTACGCGCGGCAGGCGGTCGCCGACAGCGGCGCCGCGCTGGTCGCCGGCACCACCGTCGACGGCGCGCACTTTCTCAAGTTCACCCTGCTCAACCCCGAGACCACGATCCACGACGTCGGGCAGGTGCTGGAACTCGTCGCGGAACACGCGAGCCGGTACGTGCGCGAGCGGACCACCGCCGACCTCGCCTGCCAGGTCGGCTGACCGTGCTCGGCGAACCCGACCTGGAGGGCCGGATGTCCACCCACGACTTCGTCGCCGTCGGCCTCGGGCCGTACAACCTGGGGCTGGCCTGCCTCACCGCGCCGCTGCGGGAACTCGACGGTGTGTTCCTGGAGGCCCGCCCGGACGTCGACTGGCATCCCGGCATGCTGCTGCCCGGGGCCCGGTTGCAGACCCCGTTCCTGGCCGACCTGGTCACCCTGGCCGATCCGACGTCGCCGTTCTCGTTCCTCAACCACCTCAAGGAGGCCGGACGGCTCTACCCGTTCTACATCCGGGAGAACTTCCATCCCCTGCGCGGCGAGTACACCCGCTACTGCCGGTGGGCCGCGGCGAAGCTGCCCAACCTGCGGTTCGGCCAGGAGGTCACCGCCGTCGAACACGACGAGAGCGACGACCGGTACGTGGTACACGCCCGGCTCGGCACCGGCGAGACGGTCAGTTACCGGGCCCGGCACCTGGTGCTCGGCACCGGCACCCCGCCGCACCTGCCGCCGGCCTGCCACGGGCTGCCCGGCGACGCGATACACAACTCGACCTACCTGCAACACCGCGCCGCCCTGCGCCGCAAGCGCAGCATCACCGTCGTGGGCAGCGGGCAGAGCGCCGCGGAGATCTACCACGACCTGCTCGGTGACCTCGACACGTACGGCTACCAGCTCAACTGGGTCACCCGCTCGCCCCGGTTCTTCCCCCTGGAATACACCAAGCTCACCCTGGAGATGACCTCACCGGACTATGTGGACTACTTCCACGCCCTGCCCGAACCGACCCGCTACCGCCTGGAGTCCGAGCAGAAGGGGTTGTTCAAGGGGATCAGCGGCGACCTCGTCGACGGCATCTTCGACCTGCTCTACGAGCGCAGCGTGGCCGGCCCGTTGCCCACCCGGCTGCTCACCAACACCGAGCTGACCGGCGTCGGGTACGACGCGTCGAACGGCACGTACGCGCTGCGGCTGCGGCAGGTGGAGCAGGACCGGGACTTCGACCTGCGCACCGAGGGGCTGGTGCTGGCCACCGGCTACCGCTACCGCACCCCGGCGTTCCTCGACCCCGTCCGGCACCGGATCCGCTGGGACGCGCACGGCCGCTTCGACGTGGCCCGCAACTACAGCATCGACGTCACCGGCCGGGGCATCTTCCTGCAGAACGCCGGCACCCACACGCACAGCATCACCTCACCGGACCTGGGCATGGGCGCGTACCGCAACTCCTGGATCATCCGGGAACTGCTCGGTCGCGAGCACTACCCGATCGAGCCGAGCGTGACCTTCCAGGAGTTCGGCGTCCCGGCGGAGGCGGCGTCGTGACAGCTCCGACCGTCTTCGCCCGGACCGACGACCGGCTCGGCGAGTTCGCGGTGCGGATCCTCGACCCGGACGCGGACGCGGCCCTGCTGCACCGCTGGGTCACCCACCCGAAGGCCGTGTTCTGGCTCCTCCAGGACGCCGACGTGGCACGGGTGGCGCAGGAATATCGGCGGATCGCCGCGGATCCGCACCACGACGCCTTCCTCGGGACGTGGCGCGGCCGGCCCGCCTTCCTGGCCGAACGGTACGACCCGGCCCGCGTCGAGCTGGCCGGGTTGTACGACGCCCGCCCCGGCGACGTGGGCATGCACTTCCTGACCGCACCCACCGACACCCCCGCGCCGGGGTTCACCCGGGCGGTGCTCACCACCGTGCTGGCCTGGCTGTTCACCGACCCGGCGACCAGGCGGGTGGTGGTCGAACCGGACGTCCGTAACACCGCGGTCCACGCGCTGAACGCGGCCGTCGGCTTCGAGGTCGTCGGCGTCGTCAGCAAACCCGAGAAGGACGCCCTGTTGAGCATCTGCACCCACGCCCGCTTCCTGGCCGCCACTTCCGCCGGCGTGGGCGGCGCCGCCGGCCTCGGCCCGGAAGGAGCCCCGGCGTGACCGGCGCCGAGTCCGTCGCCCACCTCGACCCGGCGCTGTGGGACCGGGCCAACCGGCTGCTGGTCCGCAAGGCGCTCGCGGAGTTCGCGCACGAGCGGCTGATCGTTCCGCACCGGCTGGTCGACGCCGGGGAGCCGGCCCCACCCACCGGCGCCGCACCCGACGCTGGCCCCGGAGCCGACCCCGACGCGAAGACCGCGACCGAGCCCGGCCCGCCACCCGGTCCCGACCCCACCTGGTACGCGGTCCGCGGCGACGACGGGACGGTGACGTACCGGTTCTCCGCCCGGGTGCTGGCCCTGGACCACTGGCTGGTCGACGCCGACAGCATCACCCGGGAGCGTGCCGGCGTGTCCCTGCCGCTCGACGCGGTCGACCTGATCGTCGAGCTGCGCGCCACGCTCGGCCTCTCCGACCGGGTCCTCCCGGTCTACCTGGAGGAGATCACCTCCACCCTGGCCGGCATCGCGTACAAGCTGCGGCGACCGCCGGTGTCCGCCGCCGACCTCGCGGCGGCCGACTTCCAGACCATCGAGAGCGCGATGACCGAGGGCCATCCCTGCTTCGTGGCCAACAACGGCCGGCTCGGCTTCGGCATTGACGAATATCATCGGTACGCCCCGGAGGCCGCCCGCCCGGTCCGGCTGATCTGGCTGGCCGCGCACCGCGAGCACGCGGAGTTCAACTGCGCCACGGACCTCGACTACGCCACCCTGGTCCGCGGCGAACTCGGCCCGGACACCCTGGCCCGGTTCACCGACACCATGGCCGGGCTGGGCCTCGACCTCGCCGACCACGTGCTCATCCCGGTCCACCCGTGGCAGTGGGAGCACCGGCTGAGCGTCACCTTCGCCGGCGAGGTCGCCCGGCGCCGGCTGGTGTACCTGGGCCCCGGCCCCGACGAGTACCGCGCCCAGCAGTCGATCCGGACCTTCTTCAACCTGACCGAGCCGCGCCGGCACTACGTGAAGACCGCGCTGTCCGTGCTCAACATGGGTTTCCTGCGGGGCCTGTCGGCGGCGTACATGGCGGCCACCCCGGCCATCAACGACTGGCTCGCCGACCTGATCGCCACCGACGAGGTGTTCCGGGCCAGCCGGCTCACCGTCATCCGGGAACGGGCCGCGGTCGGCTACCGGCACCGGCAGTACGAGGGGGCCACCGACCGGTACTCCCCGTACCGGAAGATGCTCGCGGCGCTGTGGCGGGAGAGCCCGGTGCCCGGCCTGGAACCGGGCCGGCGGCTGGCCACCATGGCGTCGCTGCTGCACGTCGACCGCGACGGGGGCTCCCTCGCCGCGGCGCTGGTCGACCGGTCCGGGTTGCCGGCCCCGCAGTGGCTGCGCCGCTACCTGGACGCCTACCTGACCCCGCTGCTGCACGCCTTCTACGCCCACGACCTGGTGTTCATGCCACACGGCGAGAACGTCATCCTCGTCCTCGACGACCGGGACCGCGTCGAACGGGTGATCTTCAAGGACATCGCCGAGGAGATCGCCGTGCTGAGCCCGGACCGGCCGCTGCCGGCACCTGTCGAACGGATCCGGGCGGCCGTCCCTGCGCAGCTGCGGCTGCTGTCCCTGTTCACCGACGTGCTGGACTCCTTCCTGCGGCACCTCGCCGGTGTCCTGGTGGAGGCCGGGGCCCTCACCGAGGAGGCGTTCTGGCGCACGGTCGCGGACTGCGCCACCGCCTATTTCGCCGCCGTGCCACAGCTCGCCGACCGGGCCCGGCGGTACGACCTGTTCGGCGCGCGGTTCGAGCTGTCCTGCCTCAACCGGCTCCAACTGCGCGACAACCAGCAGATGGTGGACCTCACCGACCCGTCCGGCGCGCTGCAACTCGTCGGCACGCTGGCCAACCCGCTGGCGCCGTACGCTCCGGGCCGGTGAAGCGCCCGCGCGGGCGGTTCACCGGTGGGCGGTGCGCTCAGACCCGCCCCGGCTCCGGGACCCTGGCCGGCCCGGTCGGGGTCGCGCCCGGCGTCCGGCGTCCGGGCAGCCACCAGTTGGCCCGGCCGCACAGTTCCATCACCGCCGGTACGAGGACCATCCGGACCACGGTGGCGTCGACGAGTACGGCGACGGCCATGCCCAGACCGATCTGCTTGACCGAGACGTCCGGGCCGAGTAGGGCGGTCGTGAAGATGACGATCATGATGGCGGCGGCGGCCGTGATGACCTTGGCGGTCCCGGCCAGCCCGCGCGTGACGGCCGTGCGGGTGTCGCCGGTGCGCTCGTACTCCTCCCGGATCCGCGAGACCAGGAAGACCTCGTAGTCCATCGACAGGCCGAACAGCAGCGGGAACATCATCATCGGCACCCAGGTGGTGATCGGCATGTCGGTGGGGAAACCGAGGATCCGGCCGAGCCACCCCCACTGCACGACGGCGACCAGTACGCCGTAGGCGGCGCCGATCGACAGCAGGTTCAGCACGGCGGCCTGTAGGGCGATGACGACCGACCGGACCAGCACGACCAGCAGCACCAGGGACAGCGCGATGACGACCGCGATCATCAGGGGCAGCCGCGAACTGGTGTCCCGGGCGAAGTCGATCGCGCCGGCGTTCGGGCCGCCGACGTGGACCACCGCGCCACCGCTGGTCGCCGGCAGCACGTCGTCGCGCAGCGTGTGGACCAGGTCCACCGTCGCCTCATCCTGGTACCCGGTCGTCGGGAAGGCCATGAAGGTGACCGCCCGCCCGTCCGCGCTCACCCGGGGCCGCGTGACCCCGGCGATGCCCTCGGTCCGCCGGACCGCCTCGACGACGGGACCCGGATCGGGGTGCGCGGAGTCCACCTCGGCCGCGAAGATCAGCGGTGCACCGTAGCCGGGACCGAAGCCGGCCGAGAGGATCGCGTACGAGGTGTAACTGCTGCGGTCCCGGGGCTGGACACTGGCGTCGGGCAGGCTCAGCCGCATCGACAGCGCGGGAGCGGCCAGCACCAGCAGTCCGGTCCCGGCCAGGACCGCGGCGACCAGGGGCCGGCGCTGCACCACGGCGGCCCAGCGCTCGGCGGGGGTGTGGCGTTCCCGCGCCGGCACCCCGCCGGTCCGGCGGGCCGCGCGGCGGGGCAGCCGCAGCGCGTCGACCCGGCGGCCGACGAAGCCCAGGAAGGCCGGCAGCAGGGTGACCGCCGCGATCATCGTCATCAGCACGGTCACCGCCGCGCCGACGGCGACCCCGGCCATCATCCGCTGCCCCATGGCGATCAGGCCCAGCAGCGCGATCACGACGGTCGTACCGGCGAACAGCACCGCGCGACCGGCGGTGGTGATGGCCCGCACGGTGGCGGTCTCGGGATCGTCGCCGTTCCGCAGGCCGTCCCGGTAACGGGTCAGGATGAACAGCGCGTAGTCGATGCCGACCCCGAGCCCGATCAGGACGGCGACCAGCACCGTGAAGTCCGGCGCCGGAACGGCGTGCCCGACGAGCTTCATCAGGGCGATTCCGCCGAGCACCGCCAGCAGGCCGGTCACGATCGGCAGGCCCATCGCCACCAGCGACCCGAAGGCGATGAACAGCACCACCGCCGCGGCCAGCAGGCCCACCCCCTCGGCCGGCCCCTGCGGGGGTGTCTCGGCCTTCTCCGCCCGGGCCCCACCCAGCCCCAGCGTCACACCGTCACCGGAGGCGCCCCGGACCGTGTCCACCAGGGACTTCACGCTGGCCTTGTCGACGTCCTCCTCGGTCAGCGGGATCGTCGTGCGGGCGATCCGGCGGTCCTTCGTCACCAGCGCCGCGTCCTGGTACGGCGAGAGCACCGGCCCGGTGATGGCGGCGGCGTCCAGATCGGCGATGACCCGCTCGATCCTCCGCCGGGCGGCGGGGTCGTCGATGCCCCGATCGGCCCTGATCGCCAGGGTCAGCGTGTCACCCCGCGACTCGGGGAAGTGTCGCTCGATCAGGACCTGTGCCCTGGCGGAGTCGGACTGTCCGCTGGCGTACCCGTTGTCGGCGGCGGCGCCGTAACGGAAGCCGACGAACGCCAGGGCGAGCACGCCGACGACCCAGGTCAGCAGGACCAGCCGGCGGCGCCGATGACAGAACCGGGCCAGTCCCGCCAGAATCCCGTCCGTACGGGCGGTCTCGGTCGGCATCGTCTTCTCCTCGGTTGGTCGGGTACCCACCGCGGGCCGTCCAGGCGCCCGGCGGGCCGGTCGTGCTGGTGGGTTGGCTCGGTGCTGGTGGGTTGGTTCAGTGCCGTCGGCTGGCTCAGTGCTGGTGGGCGCTCATGCCTGGCGAGCCGCCGAACGGCGTCGTGACGCCGTCGTAGCGGAGCCGCAGCATCATTCCCTGGTGGGCGTGCGGCAGGTTGTGGCAGTGGTTCATCCAGATGCCGGGGTTGGTCGCGCGGAACGCGACCTCCCACCGCTCACCCGGCCGGACGTCGAAGGTGTCCACCCACAGTGGACTGCCGGTCGACGGTGTCCCGTCCCGGGACAGCACCAGCACGGGATGGCCGTGCAGATGCCACGGGTGCGTCTCCAGGCTCCGGTTGACCACGGTGAACCGGACCAGGTCGCCCTCGGCGACCAGCTGGTCGGGGATACCGGGATGGCCCCGGCCGTTGACGGTCTGCGCGTACGCCGGCCGGCCGTCCACCATGGCCACCCCGCGGTCGAGGACCATGGTGAAGTGCCGGTCCGGGGCGCTGGTGGCGAAGGGTACGGCGGCCGGGGTCCCGTACCGCAGCAGGTCGAGTTCCGGCCGGCCGGAGGTGTCGGGGACGCGTGCCGGGCCGGACGTGCCGGCACCGTCGGACGTGCCGGCACCCGGGGACAGCCGCAGTCCGCCGGCCCGATCGTCGTCGACCAGGAGCGCCACGGCGGCGTCCGGCATCCGGAACACCAGGTCGAACCGCCCACCGGCCGGCAGCCGCAGCCCGACGTCGCTGACCTCGGCCGGCCCGTTGAGGTCCCGCCCGTCGACGGCCGCCACCCGGAACGGCGTACCGACCAGGACGATCCGGTGCGGGTCCGGGTCGGTGTTGACCAGCCGCAGTCGCACCGGCGTACCGGCGGTCACGGGCTGTTCGGTCGGCAGGTCGCTGCCGCCGAGCACGACGGTGCCGTCGAAGGTGTGCACCGGCAGGACCAGGTCCAGGTCCTCCCCGTCGGCCTCCCGTCCGGCGCGCGGCCGGACCACGAGGGTTCCGTACAGTCCCCTGCGGACACCGAGGTGGGAGGCGTGATGGGTGTGGTACCAGTAGGTACCCACCTGGTCGGCGCGGAACCGGTAACCGAAGTCCGTACCGGGTTCCACGGTCGGTTGGGTCACCTCCGGCGCGCCGTCCTCGCCGCACGGTACGTCGTAGCCGTGCCAGTGCAGGGTCACCCCGCCCGCGATGTCGGTGTTGCGCAGCCGTACGTCGATCAGGTCACCCTGGGTCGCGGTGATCACCGGACCCGGGAGTTCGCCGTCGTAGGTCCAGGCGTCGACCCGCCGGCCGGACGGCAGCCGTACGGTGGCCTTCCGCGCGGTGAGCACGTGCCGCCGCACCGCGCCGCCCGGTGCCGGTGAGTCGGGGCCCCGCAGGTCGGCCACCGACACGGCCGCCCGGGACGGATGGTGCGGGCCGCCTCCCGTGCTGACCGGTTCAGCGGCCCGGAACGACAGCCCGGTGCCGGCACCGGCCGTGGTCAGCACGACCGCGCCACCGGCCCAGCCGAGGAGCCGGCGGCGGGCAACCCCGCGCCCGTCCGCCGGCTCCGGCTGTGCTGAGGGGGCGTGCTCGCCTCCGCCCAACCCCGGCTCCGGCTGCGCTCGCTGGGCTGCGGGGGCGTGCTCGCCTCCGCCCAACCCCGGCTCCGGCTCCGGCTCCGGCTCCGGCTGCGTGCGGGGGGAGGGGACGGGGGTGAGGGTCCGGGCGGTCAGCAGCGCGCCGGCGCCCACCAGCGCGATCGTGATCAGCGCCGGGCCGGCGGTGAGCGGATATCCGGCCAGGAAGGTCACCACCAGACCGGCCAGCGCCGCGTACGCCGCGGTGAGCACCGAGACTTGGGCGCCCACCGTTACGCCGGCGTCCGCCGCCACCGCGCCGTCGCCCCGCCGTGCCGCGTCGGGTGTCCGCCGTGCCGCGAGCAGTCGTGGTCCGGCCAGCAGCACGGCGGCGGCACCGGTGACGCCCAGCATCGGTAACCCCAGGAGCACCTTCTCCTGCGCGAACCACCAGCCCTGGCTCGCCAGGACCGCCACGGTGGCCACCCGGACCAGCGTCACGAGCACCGCCGCGACGAGGAGCGCGAGCGCCGACCGGACGCGCCGGAGCGTCAGGCTGACGCCGGCCGCGAACCACGTGACGACGCACAGCAGCGCGACGAGATGGTCCAGGATGATCCACCGGCCGGTGGTCATCGCGCGGGCCGGGTGGGGGCGGTGGACCCGGATCCGGCCGGCCTGGCCCGCAGCCCGGCCTGTCGGGTGATCATCCCGGCGGCGGCCAGGATCGCCAGACCGTTGACCGCGTGCAGGCCGAAGACGAGCCGGCCGGCGGTGGTGCTGCCGGCGGAGCCGTCCAGCGCCGTGGCGATGGCCCGGATCACGCTCTGCGCCACCGCGAGCCCGGCGACCAGGCCGCTCATTCCGATGATCCGTCCAGGCATCCGGGCTGTCGCGGCGACGATGGTCAACAGGACCGCCAGCAGGACGATCCCGGCGCCCAGCAGGCGGTGCGGTTGGAAGGACTCGTCCCGGGGCGCCGTGTCGAAGGCTCCACTGGCGGCCAGGAAGAACTGCGCGACGACGGCCAGCAGTTGCAGGGCCGCCAGGCCGGCGAAGAATCTACGCATGGCGCGCTCCCCGAGGTGGATGAGGGTGATCGGTCACGCCGCTGATCATCGCGTCGGTGCCGTCGTCGTGGCCTCGGGCAACGGATGGCGGCGGCTACGCAGTTGGGCGTAGCCGGTCCGGTTCCGACTACGCCGCTCGGCGTAGCGGGTCGCGCGTCTGGGCGGAGCATCGCCAGGGTGCGGGGACAGTAGGCTCACCGCATGAAACGCCGCGCGGGGTCGTCCGCACTGCGTGGGGCGACGCTGGATGTGCTGCTCGCGCTCTTCGTCACCACGATGCAGGTGCAGGGCACGTTGGCCCGGGCCGGCGGTGAGGTGGCCCCGCGCCCGCTCACCGACCTCGGAAACCTCGGTTTCGCACTGCTGGTGGTCAGCGGTCTGGTGCTGATCGTCCGTCGTCGGTGGCCGGTGGCGGTGTTCGGCACCGCCGCGCTCGCCAGCCTGCTCTACTTTGGTCTCGACTTTCCGGACGGGCCCGGTTGGCTCGGGCTGTTCGTCGCGCTCTACACGGTCACCGCCTACGGTGACGGGCGCCGCTCACTGGTGATCGCCAGCGTGGGCACCACGGTGCTCACCGTGGGGTGGCTGGTCGCGGCGGCCGACATCGAACCACGCGCCGCCATCGGCTGGGTCTTCTTCCGCATCGGCGACACGGTGATGAGCGCCGCGCTGGGCGAGTCCGTCCGGTCGCGGCGGGTCATCGCGGCCGAGGCCCAGGAGCGCGCGGAACTGGCCGAACGGACCCGCGAGGACGAGGCGCGGGCAAGGGTCGACGCCGAGCGGTTGCGGATCGCCCGCGAGGTCCACGACACCGTCGCGCATGCGATCGCGATCATAAACGTGCAGGCCGGGGTCACCGCGCACGTGCTCGACAAGCGACCGGAGCAGGCCCGCGCGGCGTTGCGGGCCATCGAGCAGACCAGTTCCCGGGCGCTGCGGGAGATGCGGGCCATCCTCGGGGTGCTCCGGGACGACAACGACGGCCGGGCGCCGCATCCCGGCCTGGAGCAGATCGATGAGCTCACCGCCAAGGCCCGGGACGCCGGACTGGACGTCACGCTCGAGACGACCCCTCCGGTGACGCCGTTGCCGAGCGCGGTGGGCGGCGCCGCGTACCGGATTCTCCAGGAGTCGATCACCAATGTGATCCGGCACGCCGGTCCGACCCGGGTGAGAGTCGCGCTGAACCCGGGCGTCGACGTCCTGGAGATCCGGGTGACCGACGAGGGCCGGCGTACCGGCCCCGGTGCCGCCGGTGGGTCGCCCGGCGCCGGCTCCGCCGGTGGGTCGCCCGGCGCCGGCTCCGCCGGTGGGTCGTTCGGTGTCGGCTCCGCCGGTGGGTCGCCCGGTGTCGGCTCGGCCGGTGGGCCGGCCGGCGACGGCACGGGCGAATCGAGCAGAAGCGGCCGAGGGATCCCCGGGATGCGCGAGCGCTGTCAGCTGCTCGGCGGGGAGTTGGACGCCGGGCCGACCCCGGACGGCGGGTTCGAGGTCACCGCCCGGCTGCCGCTGGTACCGGTCGGGTCGCGCCGGTGAACCCCGCAGCGGTGGACGCCCCCGCCGCGATCAGGGTGCTGCTCGCCGACGACGAGGGGCTGGTCCGATCCGGCTTCAAACTCCTGCTCGACGTCGAGGACGACATTGTCGTGGTCGCGGAGGCGACCAACGGGGTCGAGGCCGTCGAGGCCGCCCGGACCACCCGGCCCGACGTCGTCCTGATGGACATCCGGATGCCGAAACTGGACGGCATCCAGGCCACCACCCGGATCACCGAGATGCGCGGGCTGGAACGGGTCCGGATCCTCATCCTCACCACGTACGACACCGACGACCACGTCTTCGAGGCGTTGCGGGCCGGCGCCAGCGGCTTCCTGCTCAAGGACGCCGGGCCGGCCGAACTGCTGCACGCCATCCGGGTGGTCGCCGCCGGCGAGGCCCTGCTGGCGCCCCGGATCACCCGCCGGCTCATCGGCCAGTTCACCGCGCGGCGCTCGGCCGCCAGCGCCGCTCAGGACCGGCTCGCGGTGCTCACCGACCGCGAGCGGGAGGTGCTGGCCCTGGTGGGCCGGGGCCTGAGCAACGACGAGATCGGTGCCGAGTTGTTCCTCAGCCCGGCGACCGCGCGTACCCATGTCAGCCACGCGATGGCCAAGCTGCGCGCACGCGACCGCGCGCAGCTGGTGGTCATCGCGTACCAGACGGGTCTCGTCAGCCCCGACGGCTGACCGCGCGGCCGCGCCGGGCCGCACCGTCAACCGGCGAACGCCTCCTTCGCGTACGCCTCAAGCGTGCGCGGCGGGTTGCCGGTGAGCTGCCGGACGTCGTCGGTGACCGTCGTGAACGCGCCGGCCCGGATCAGCTCGAACAGGTACATCATGTGCTCGACCCAGGCGTCGGGGCGGCCGGATCTGGCGAAGTGCGCCCGGTGCTCGGCGGGGTTCGCGTCGACGTGCCGGATGGGCCGGCCGGCGGCGTCACCCAGCACCGCCGCCACCTCGCCGAAGGTCACCGCCGCCGGACCGGTGAGGGTGTAACCACGCCCGTGGTGCCCGTCCTGGGTCAGTACGGCGACGGCGGCGTCGGCGACGTCCCGGACGTCGACGAAGCTGACCGCCCGCTCGCCGCTGCCCGCGTACAAGGCGTTGTCCTCGCGGATCGCCCTGGCGTACACGGCGTCGTCCTCGTCGAAGTTCTGCAACAGCCAGTTCGGCCGCAGGATGGTCCACTCCACTCCGGAGTTCCGCACCGCCAGCTCCACGGCGTGCCGCGGCGCGTCGGTCGGTGACCTGTCGACGCCCATCGCCGACATCAGCACCACCCGCCGGACGCGCGGGGCCGAGGCGATCAGCCGGGCGATGATCCGGCTGGCCCTCTCGTCGCTGTCCAGCCCCTTGACGAAGAGCGTGTCGGCGTCGCCCAGCGCGCCGGACCAGGTCGTCGGGTCGTACCAGTCGAACCGCACCGGCGTCACGCCGTGGGACGGCGTACCGGGGTGGCGACTGGCCGCGCGCACCGGGATCCCGGCGTCCGCCAGCGCCGCCACCACCCGTCGGCCCGCCTTGCCCGTGGCGCCCTCCACCCAGACCGTCATCTCGTTCCCCCACTTCCTCGGTGTTGTCTGACTGCCACGCTAGGCGGGACCGCCGAGACGGATAATGGCTGAAACGCGCGTGTCATTGTCCCGGCGTCTCGTCGCCCGGTTGCTCGTCGGCCCGGTGTCTCGGCGACGAGGACGAGCTACCGTGGCCCGGTGGACGTACTCGCGGATGTCCTGACGGCCCTGCGGATCGGGACTCCCGTCGCGGCGCACACCGAGGCGTACGCGCCCTGGGGGCTGCGCTTCGAGCACATCACGGGCGCCGCGTTCCACGTGGTCCTCCAGGGATCGTGTTGGTTGACCGCGCTGCCCGGCGGCGCGGAGTTCGAATCCGTGCCGCTCGGTGCCGGCGACGTGGTGCTGCTCGGGCGCGGTGCCACCCACGCCATCGTCTCGACCCCGGGAGTTCCCCTCGTCGACTTCGCGCCGGAGCGCGGCTCGGAGTCCGCGTCGTTCGGTCGGATGGTCGTACCGGGGGCGGGCGCTCGGTCGACGATCGTGTGTGGCGCGTACCGGCTGCACCGGCACCGCCCGCACCCGTTGCTGCGGGACCTGCCGGAGGTGATGCACCTGCCGGCGCTGCCCGGCCGGCACCGGGGCCTGCGCGCGATGGTCGAACTCCTCGCGGACGAGTTGGAGGTCCAGCCCCCGGGCGCGACCACCGTCACGCCGTCGCTGGTCGACGCCCTGCTGGTGTACATGCTGCGCGCCTGGCTGGCCCATCCGGGCAACGCGGACGGGTGGTCGGCGGCGCTTGCCGATCCGGTGACCGCGCGAGCGTTGGCCGCGATCCATGCCGAACCCGCCCGGGCATGGACGGTCGAGCAACTGGCCGGCACGGCCGGGCTGTCCCGGGCCGCGTTCGCCCGCCGGTTCGGGGCCCTGGTCGGCGAGCCGCCGCTGGCCTATCTCACCCGCTGGCGGATGACCACCGCGGCGCGGCTGCTCCGGCAGACCGACAAGACCCTGGACCAGTTGGCCGCCGCCGTCGGCTACGGCTCGGCGTTCGCCTTCGCCAAGGCCTTCCGACGCGAGTACGCCACCACCCCGGGTGGTTACCGCAGCGCGAGCCGCGCGGGTCTGACCGACACCACGGCCGCCGGTCCGGCGGACTGACGGACCACGGGTCCGTTCCGCCGGTTCCGAAAGCTTCGAGACCGACCACGGGTACGACCGCCAATCCGCCTGCCCCGCGCACCCCCCGGTTGTGAGGTGCGGATCGCGGCCGTGGATCACTCCGACGCTTCGCCGTGGGCGGTCCGGCCGTTCCCGTCCGCCGTCTCGACCCGGAACGTGGGATACCGCGCCGCGATCGCCGCGAACTCGGTCAGCGGCGCGCGCCGGTCGACCGGTACGTGCGGTCGGGCCCCGGGGACGGTCGCCAGGTAACGCTTGAGGATCGGTGCACGCTCGTCGACCGGTACCTCGACCAGGCGGCAGAGCCGGGCGCGTCCGTGCCGGATGGTCACCAGGCCGTCGGCCGCGCGAACGTTGCGGACCCAGTTGCAACTCTCGCCCAGCATCGGCACCAGGTACCAGTGGCCGCGCCAGTCCGCCATGCCCAGTGGGAACCGGGTCAGCCGCCCGGTGCGGCGTCCGGCGACCTCCAGTGTCACCCAACGCCGGGGGAGCAGGCCGGCGCCGAACACGGCCGCCCACACCCGGGCGAACCGGCGGGCCGCCGCGTTACCGCGACCTCCCGCGTACATCGCCCGCAGGGTGTCCTCGGACAACGGCCAGCTCCCCAACTTCGCCATCGCGGGTGCCCCCTCAGGTCGTACCGGTCCGCTCCGGTTCCAGCGTTCGCGACATCGAGCGGGAAAGGCAGGGTCCAAGGTCCCGATGCCCCGACCCTTCGTCGCGTGGGGACGGCGGAGCAGGGTGTCCTGGTCAACACGATGTCGGCGAAGTTGGGGGGTCCGCAGCGCCAGGACTCCCCAACTTCGCCGACATCGTGTTGAGCTGTCTGCGGCCGCGTTGGCCGCTCGCTGTGCTGACCTAGCGGTTCAGTGCGGTCAGCACGGCGGTGGCCATGCCCTGCTCGCCGGCGGCGTTCGGGTGGAACGGGGCGGCGGAGTTCTGCGGGATCAGCCCTTCGACCCACCGGGTCCCGCTGCTCTTGCAGGCGTCGTGGCCGATCGACGGGGCGTAGACGTCGACGTAGCTGGCGTTGTTCGCCGCCGCCGTGCTGGCCAGCATCGCGTTCAGCGACTTCTCCACGCCGCGCAGGTACGGCACGTCCTGGTAGGCGATCGGCACCGCCGGCCAGCAGCCGGAACCGCTGTCCGGCAGGAGCGCCGGGTAGCCGACCACCGCGACCCGGGCGCCCGGAGCGGCGGTGTGGACCGCCCGCAGCACGGTGGCCACCTTCGGCGCGGTGGCGTCGATCCGGGCCTGGAGCTGATCGGTGCCGCCGGCGGTGTACCTGCTCTTGCACGGCGATCCCAGCGGGCTGCTCAGACTGTCCTGGGCGCAGGTGGTCATGATGCTGGAGAAGCCGATGTCGTTGCCCCCGATCTGCACGGTCACCAGCGCGGTGTCCGAACTGACCGCGCTGAGCTGCGCCGGCACCGGCCGACCCAGCTCGCCGCTGCCGCTGTTCAGGATGTCCCCGGTGGTGGCACCGGAACAGCTCACGTCGGCGAACGACGAGGAGCCGGCGGACGCGGCGACCAGGGACGGGAAGTTGCGGTTGGAGCGCAGGCAGTTCAGGTCGACCTGCGCGGGGATCAGCGGGCCGGCGGTGTAGGAGTCGCCCAGCGACACGTACCGTCCGGCGGGTACGGCGGCACTGGCGGGCTGGGCGACGGCGAGGAGCAGTCCGGCGGTGGCCGCGGCGAACGCGACCACCCGGACGACCCTCTGGTGAAGCGGCAGGCGGGGACGGATCATGGCGCCTCCCAGGGCGGGATCATGGGGTGCCGTGATTCTGTCCGCGAGAAAGTTGATGGTCAATATTTACGAGCATGTTTCATGAACCGAGCCAGATCAGCCGTCGGACTCCGCCGACGGCAGGTAGGCGCCGGGCACGTCCTCCGGGGCGAAGATCTCGGTCTCGCCGGGGTACGGCCTGGTCCATCCGGACGTCTCGTACCAGGTGAAGTGGTTCATCTGGGCGGGGCTGGCCGAGTCGGCCCTGGCGTCGGGCCCGCTCAGCCGCTGCTGCGACTTCCAGCTCTCCCACTTCGCGGCGGTCTCCCGCTGGTCCGCCGGTACCGCCGCCGACGACGCGGAGGAGGCCAGGGGATGGCCCGAAGCGGGGGAGTCCAGGCCGCACGCGGGCGGGGTCTTCAGGCCCGCGGTCAGCGCGGTCTGGTTGGGCAGCGCGGTGAACGGCGTGGGGTCCGGACGTCCGGTGAACGCGCCGCGCATCGGAGTGGCCGCGCTGTCCTTCTGGTTCATCGGGTGGATCCCGAGGATCTGCTCGATCGTGCGGATCACGGTGATCTGCGAGTAGTAGCGGTTGTCCACGACGCCGTGCCGGGCCCACGGGCTGATGATCTGGATCGGCGCACGGTGGCCGTCGACGTGGTCGAGACCGGCCTGGGAGTCGTCCTCGACGACGAAGATCGCCGAGTCCTTCCAGTAGCGGCTGTGCGAGATGGTGTCCACCAGCCTGCCCACCGCGAGGTCGTTGTCCGCGACCTGGGCGGCCGAGTTCGGCGGACCACCGGTGTGGTCGCTGGAGAACCAGAACATGTTCAGGTTCGCCGGACCGTTCTTCGCGAAGTCACGCTTCCAGATCTCGTACCGGTAGATGTCCGGGACAGCGGTGTCGAACTTCGGGAAGGCGGGTACCGACACGGAGTTGAGGGACGGGATCGGCGACGACGACAGCATGGGATAGGCGCTGTCCTGCCCGGTCGCGGCCATGTTCCGGGTGTCGCAGTACAGGTTCTGCCAGGTCGCGTCGGCGGGCTTGGTCAGGAACTGCTGGAACTCGCCGAAGTTCCGGACGGACTTCCCGGTCGCCTGCGCGCCGGTCCAGAGGAATCCGGTCCGCTGGTGACCGAGGGCGTCGTCCTCGGTGTCGTAGCTGCGGATGTACTCACCGGCCGAGGACTCGGTGTACTCCGGGTCGTCGGCCTGCATCAGCCAGTTGTGTCCCTCGGCGGAGTTCGTGCCGATGTCGTACGTGTTGTCGTACAGCCCGAACTGCCGGGCCAGCGCGTGCTGGTTCGGCGTCACGGTCTCGCCGAACTGGGCCAGCGCCGGGTCGCCGTTGCCGCGCGGGTCGTCACCGAACAGCTGGTCGTAGGTCCGGTTCTCCTTGACCACCAGGAAGACGTGTTTGATCGTCGAGGGATCGCCGAGCCGCGCGGGGACCGGTACCGGCGTCGCGTGCCCCCGGCCGTCGGCGCGCGCCGCCGCGCCGCCGCGCCAGCCGTTCTGGTTGAAGACCGTGCCGGTCTGGGCCCTGATGGCCCGATCGTTCGGCAGCTTGAAGCGCAGCAGGCTCGACGTCGTGTCGTGGGTACCGTGGCCGGCGCTGGTGGTGGGACGGCGGGCGTCGATGCCCCGGGTGTTGGAGACCAGCACCTCGCCGCCGACGGTGGCGACCTGGGCGGGGAAGTAGTCCGTCGGAAGCAGCCCCACGTAGCTGACCGGTTCCCGTGGGGCGGTGTACCGGTAGACGGCCACCGCGTTCGCCCGGCCGAGCGTCACCAGCAGGTGGCCGTCGTCGGTGAGCGTCACGGCGTCGGGCTGGTAGCCCACCGACGCCTCCGGCCAGGGCTGGGTGGCGATGGTCTGCACGACGGTGTCGCTCACCGGGTCGATGACGGACACGTCGTTCGTGGCCGTGTTGGTGACGAACAGCGTCCCCTTCGCGGCGTACAGGGCGGTCGGGTGCAGTCCGACGTCGATGCTGGTGACCGCGGCGTCCGGGTTGGCCAGGTCGATGACGCTGACCGTGCCGGTGCTGGTGGCGGCGGTCACGGGGTCGGCCGGCACCTGGGTGTCGTACGAGTTGATCGTGGTGTCGCCGGGCCTCGCCAGCCGCCCACCCTCGTTGCTGACGTACAGCTTTCCGCCGAGCATGGCCAGGTCACGGGGGGCGACGCCCACCGCCCAACTCCGCTGCACGGAACCGGTCGCCCCGTCGATGGCGACCACCCGGTTCTGGCCGTTGACCGCCGCGTACACCGTGGAGCCGTCGGGCGAGAACGCCGTCCCGGACACCAGTGCGCGCCTGGTGCCGTCCGCCGGGATCGGGACGACCGTCGGGTTGGCGAGCGTGCCGTCCGGGTTGACGGTGAACCTGCGGTAGCCGTCGGCCTGGCCCAGCCAGAGCTGCGAACCGTCGGGGGAGTACGTGGGGCCCTCCTGGCCCACGTCGTTGCCGCTGATCCGCAGATCCGCGGCGGCGTTGTTGCCGACCAGCTGCTGCACCCGCCAGTTCCGCAGGTCCACGATCGCCAGCGCCATCCCACCGTCGGCGAGCGAGGCCGCGACGTGGCTGTCGTCCGGGCTGACCGAGGACGACATGATCTTGCCGTTGTTGATGACCAGCCGTTCGCCGACGGGCTTGACGTACTGATCGTCGGACACCACCAGACCCCGGTCGGTGACCTGTCCCACCTGGTCGGTCCCGAACTGGCGGGTCTGGGCGAAACCGGCGCTGGTGCTGGCGATGACGGCAGCGACCGTGCCAACCGCCACCGGGGGCAGCCAGCGGCCGAAGCGCGGGCCGAAGACGCCGGAACGGCCGCCCCCGACTCGCCGATGGCGGGTTACCTGCATGGAGTCATTCCTCCGAATTGGTCGGAAGCAGCCCGACGGTGCCGTCGAACTGCCAGAGTGGATTCGGCGCGTCCCCGGTCGGGGTCCGCACCAGGAAGTAGCCGTTCACTTCCTTGGGCCCGTCACCATCGGCCACGAACCGCCCGTCCGCGGTGACGTCGAGCTGGTAGATGGCCGTTCCCGCGGCCTCGACGTCGGGCAGCCGCCAGGAGACCACGCAGCGCCAGTCGTTGCCCGGCCCGCGGGGGGCGAGCTTGCCGCCGCCCTTCTCGCACGTCGCCGTCGCGCTCAGCCGCGCCTCGGTGACGTCGGGGCGGTTCAGCTGCCGGGCCTGGACGCGGTAGAGGTGGGCGAACGCGGTGGCGACCGAGCGCTGCACCCTGTCCCGTCCGATCCCGGTGTTCCCGCCCCCGGTCGTCGGGCCCAGCACGGCGACCGTCAGCGCGAGCAGCCCGACGAGGGGCAGCAGCCCGCCGGTGACGGCGCGGCGTCCCGAGCCGTCGTGGGCCGGATCGGTGAAGTCGCGCCGCAGGAAGAGCCGGTAGGCCAGCGCGGTCGCGGTTCCGGCCCACGCCAGGCTGACCAGGACGCCGATCAGGAGCGGACCGAGCTGCGCCGGGTCGGTGAACAGGCCGTTCCAGGCGATGAAGGCGTAGCCGGGCAGGGCCAGCCGGAGGGGGACGGGCAGTGGCAGCAACTGGACGAGCTGCGTCGCGAGCGCGGCCAGCGCGGGCAGCAGCAGTCCCATCGGGGACCGCCCGAGCGCGACGGAACCGAGCAGCCCGATCGCGGCGAGGGCCAGGGTCGGGGCGAGCACGCAGATCCAGGCAAGGGCGACCCTGTCGGCGGCGTCCGCCGGTGCCAGCAGGTGACCGTCGAGGCCGATCAGCGGCTGGTCGCCGACCGCCAGGACCCCGCCGGCCGTACCGGAACAGGCCAGCCCGGCCACCAGCAGGAGGATGACGGTGAGGCTGGCCAGCGCCTTCGCCGCGAAGATCCGGCGGGGTGACCGGACCGCCACGAGCAGGTGGCGCCAGGTGCCGAGCCGGTCCTCGGCGGCGAACACGTCGCCGGCGACCACCGAGGTGAGCAGCGGCAACGCCCAGGTACCCGCGAAACCGAGCACCACCAGCGGACCGGCCCAGCCGGTGGCGTGCATCCAGCGACCGAACAGGGTGTCGACGGGCAGCGAACTCTGCTGGCTCACCGCCGCGACGAAGAGCGCCGGTGCGGTCCAGCAGGCGAGGACCAGCAGCCTGATCCGCCACTGCGAGACCAGCTTGACCAGCTCGAACCGGTAGCCGCGGGCCAGCCGGGCACCTCGGGGCGCCCGGCTTCCGCCGGCCTGGTCGGTCGCGCTGAGCGCGGTCATCGGGTGGCCTCCCGCTGTTCGGTGAGGGCGAGGAACGCGGCCTCGAGTGGCGACACCACGGGGGCGAGTTCACGTACGGCGATGCCCGCGTGTACCAGCCGCACCACCAGCTCGTCGATCGCCGGGACCCGCGCCCGCGTCACGAGCACCTCGGCCTCGTGCCGGGTCGCGGCGTCGTCCACCAACCGGATCCCTGAGATGTCGGTGGCCAGCTGGCGGGCGGCCCGAGGGTCGGAGGTGCGCAGCCGGTAGTCGAGTGCGCGGTCCGTGGCGGCCAGCTTGGCCAACGGGCCCGAGAAGACCACCCGCCCGGTGGCGAGGATGGTGACCTCGGAGCACAGTGCCGCCAGGTCGTCCATGCGGTGGCTGGAGAGCACGATGCTGGTTCCGTCCGCCGCGAGTCGGTTGAGGACTCCGTGGACGTGTCGCTTGCCGGCCGGGTCGAGGCCGTTGCACGGTTCGTCGAGGACCAGCAGCCGGGGTCTGCTGAGCATCGCGGCGGCGAGTCCGAGCCGCTGGCGCATGCCGAGCGAGAAGCCTCGGGCCCGGTCGTCGGCGACGTCGGTCAGCCCGACCTGATCGAGCACGTCGCCGATCTCGGCGGTTCCCGTGTCGCCACCGCGCAGCGCGGCCAGTGCCGCGAGATTCTGCCGGGCGGTGAGCGAGGGGTAGAGACCAGGCCCGTCCACGAAGCCGGCGACCCCGTCGGGCGCGGTGAGTGCCCGCCGGATCGGCACCCCCAGGATCTCGATCCGACCGCTGTCGGCGGCGGCCAGCCCGAGCAGGAGACCGAGCAGGGTCGTCTTGCCGGCGCCGTTCGGCCCGACCAGGCCGTGGATCCGCCCACCCGGCACATCCAGATCGATGCTGTCGAGGGCGACGACATCGCCGAAGCACCTGGTGATTCCGCGGGCCCGGACTGCGAGGGGGGTGACCATGTGTCCCTTTCTTCGTGGCAGTCACGAACCTAGGGACGGAACCCGAAGCGGGTGGCGGCAACCGGTTGAACCTTCGACGAACGGGAAGCGACCGGCGTTCGGCGCCGGCGGACCGAAGGCCGGTGGCTTGCCACTGGCGGCGCCGACCGTGGCCACCTATGGTCTATAGATCGGCATCGCTCTATCAAGTGGCAGGTAGATTCCATGAACGGACCGGGTCCGTCCCGCTCACGCCCGCGTCGACCGCACCGGAGGGCCGCCCTCGGCCTGGCGGTCGCCGCGCTGGCCGTCGTCGCCACGGCCTCGGCCCCGGTCGTCGCCAACGCGGCCTCGACGCCGGCCGCCGGCACCGCCGCGCCGGTCATCGCGTACGCCTACCCGTACCAGGATCCCGCGCGCTCCGTGCCGGATCGGGTGGCGGACCTGTTGAGCCGGATGAGCCTGGACGACAAGGTCGGGCAGATGACCCAGGCCGAGCGGGCGGTCGTGACCACCTCGGACGTCACGAGGTACCGGATCGGGTCGGTCCTGTCCGGCGGCGGGTCCGCACCGTCGCCGAACACCCCCACCGGCTGGGCGGACATGTACGACAACTTCCAGCGCGCCGTCCTCGCGGCCCCGCTGGGCATCCCGATGATCTACGGCGTGGACGCCGTGCACGGCAACAACAACGTGTACGGCTCGACCATCTTCCCGCACAACATCGGGCTCGGCGCGACCCGCGATCCGGCCCTGGCGCAGCGGATCGGCCGGGCCACCGCCGAGGAGGTGACCGGCGCCGGTCTGGACTGGACGTTCGCCCCGTGTCTGTGCGTGGCCCGCAACGACCGGTGGGGCCGCACGTACGAGTCGTTCGGTGAGACGCCCGACCTGGTCTCCTCGATGACGACGGTCGTGACCGGGCTCCAGGGCCCGACTCTCGGCTCGGCCGCGTCGGTGCTGGCCACCGCCAAGCACTACATCGGGGACGGCGGCACCAACGGCGGCCGGGACCAGGGGGACACCCAGATCAGCGAACAGGAGTTGCGGGCGATCCACCTGCCGCCGTTCAAGGCGGCCGTCGACCGTGGCGTCGGCTCGATCATGGTGTCCTACAGCAGTTGGAACGGCGTCAAGATGCACGGCAACCGCTACCTGATCACCGACGTCCTCAAGGGTGAGCTGGGCTTCTCGGGTTTCGTCGTCTCGGACTGGGCCGCCATCGACCAGCTCGACGGCGCCTCCGGGTTCACGCAGCAGGAGGTCACCACCGCGATCAACGCCGGCCTCGACATGATCATGGTCCCGAACGGCTACCAGACGTTCATCGGCTACCTCAGGTCCGCGGCGCAGTCCGGGGCGATCCCCATGTCCCGGATCGACGACGCGGTCCGGCGCATCCTGACGAAGAAGTTCGAGCTGGGCCTGTTCGAGCACCCGTTCGCCGACCGCTCCTACACCTCGGGCGTGGGTAGCCAGGCCCACCGGGACCTCGCGCGGCAGGCCGTCCGCGAGTCGCAGGTCCTGCTGAAGAACGCCGGTGGCATCCTGCCGCTGTCCACCACCGGCGGCAAGATCTTCGTGGCCGGCAAGAACGCCGACGACCTGGGAAACCAGAGCGGTGGCTGGACGATCTCCTGGCAGGGCGCCTCCGGCGGCACCGTGCCCGGCACCTCGGTCCTGCGGGGCATCCGCGACGCCGTCGGCGGCGGGTCGACCGTGACCTACAGCAGGGACGGGTCGGGAATCGACGGATCCTACCGGGTGGCCATCGCGGTGGTCGGCGAGACGCCGTACGCCGAGGGCCAGGGTGACCGGACCGGCTCGCTGGGCCTGGACGCCACGGACCTCGCCACGCTGCAACGGCTCACCGCCTCCGGCGTACCGGTGGTCACGGTTCTGGTTTCGGGCCGGCCGCTGGACATCGCCGCGCAGCTACCCGACTGGCGTGCGCTGGTCGCGTCCTGGCTGCCCGGCAGCGAGGGCGGCGGCGTCGCCGACGTGCTGTTCGGCGCGTACCGTCCCACCGGGAAACTCCCGATGACCTGGCCGGCGAGCGCGAGCCAGGAACCGGTCAACGACGGTGACGGCCGGACCGGGCTGTTCCCGTACGGGTACGGGCTGACCTACGACACGGCGTCCCCGACGCCGACTCCCACGTCCGGACCGACTCCCACGTCCGGACCGACGCCCACCGCCAGCCCGACGTCCGGGCCGACCCCGACCCCGACCGGAAGCCCGTCGGCCAGCCCGACGCCGACCGCGACCCCCACCGGGGCGCCTCCTGGCTGGCGTTGTGCGGTGACCTACCGGGTGACCAGCCAGTGGGCCGGCGGGTTCGTCGGTGATGTCGGCGTCTCGGTCAGCGGCGGCACCGTCGACGGCTGGGCTCTCACCTTCACGCTGCCGAGCGGACAGCAGATCACCAATGCGTGGAACGCCACCGTGACTCAGAGCGGGACCCAGGTCAGCGCCCGGGATGTCGGCTGGAACGGCCATCTTGGCAGTGCCACCTGGGGCTTCCAGGCGACGACCACCGGGTCGACCGCCCCGCCCAGCGGGTTCACGGTCAACGGCACACCCTGCTCGACCGCCTGATTCACGATGACGCCCGGACCCCACGATGGTGTCCGACCGTCGCCCGGCGCGGGGGCTACTCCGCGCCGGGTACCTGGTCCTTGATGTCGTCGTAGCCGGCGCTGCCGGGTGCCGCGGTCGGTGCGTAGATCACCCGGATCGTCCCGGTCGGGAACACCTCGCTGGCCGTCACCCGCAGGTGGTACGGCACGTCGCCGTCGTCGAACAGCCGGCGACCCTTACGTGCCGCCACCGGGTGGACCAGCAGCCGCAGTTCGTCGACCAGCCCCGCGGCGAGTAGCTGCTGCACCACGGAGATCGATCCGGGGATCAGGATGCCGCGGACGCCGGGATCGGCCTTGAGCGCGGTGACGGCGTCGACGAGGTCGCCCTCGAGCAGCTCGGAGTTGCGCCAGGAGAACTCCAACGGTTGGCGCGAGACGACCACCTTGCGGACGTCCCCGAGTTGCTTGGCGAACGGCGCGTCCTCCCCGCCCGCGGCCTCGCGGTCGGGCCAGGCGCCGGCGAAACTGTCATAGGTTTCGCGGCCGATGAGCAGCAGGTCGGCGGTGTCGTAGTCCTCGGTGACGGCGCGACCCATGTTCTCGTCGAAGTATGGGAAGTGCCAACCGGGATCGATCTCGGCCACACCGTCGGCCGAGATGAACAGGGTGGAGATGACCTTCGCCATCGCGGTGGTCCCTTCGAGTTCGTTGATGTTGGAACCGGACCGGCGCAGCATTTCAAATTTCTCCGCCGGCCACCGACCCAGTTGGACGTAATGATCGACGGCTTCGGGCCCGCCGGGTGCCCCGGCACACCGGTCAGCAGGGCTCCGGTGTGCTTATCCCATTCAACCTATCCAGAAAATTGGATATCGTGCGGATGACCTGGCCGCCCATCGATTTCCCGGGAGAACCCGTGTCCAGGATGCGCTGCCGCGCCGTGCGCGTGGGGTCCGGTCAGCGGGACGGGTCGTGGTGATGGGACACCTGCTGGACAATCCCGCGCACGCCTCGCTGACCGGCCCCCACGCGCACTTCGCCGAGCGTCGGGGCAACGCGCTGCGCTACCCGGTCGGGGTCGCGCCGTTCCTCGCGCTGCCCGCCGGGGCCGGCCCGCGCGACTGGGCGGACGCGGCCGCGCTGGTGGGGCCCGGCGGGCCGGTCCTGCTGGCCGGCCTGTGGACGTCTCCGCCGCCGGGATGGGAGATCGCCATGAGTGCCGCCGGGGTGCAGTTGGTGGACGACGGCGTGGTGGCGGTGCCGGACCCGGACGCTGTCCGGCTGGGCCCGATGGACGTGCCGGAGATGCTCGACCTGGTCGCCCGCGCCAAACCCGGCCCGTTCCTGTCGCGCACCATCGAGATGGGCACCTATCTGGGTATCCGCCGGGGCGGGCGCCTGGTGGCGATGGCGGGGGAGCGGCTGCACCCGCCCGGCTGGACCGAGATCAGCGCGGTCTGCACCGATCCGGGCCACCGGGGTCAGGGCCTGGCCGGCCGCCTGGTCCGGGCCGTGGCCGCGGGCATCCGGTCGCGCGGCGAGACGCCGTTCCTGCACGCCCTGACCGACAACGTCGCGGCGATCCAGGTGTACGTCTCGATCGGGTTCCGGGTGCGCCGCGAGGTGATGTTCGAGTCGGTCCGGGCGCCGGCCGATCCGCGCGTGACCCGCGGGTGACCTCGACGAGCCCCTGCTCCGCGCCACCGGCCGGGCGGTCACGGCCGAGGTCAGGAGATCGCGGCCCGCACCAGCTCGGCGACCCGCTTCTCCACCGCGGGCGTCCACTCCTGGAGCGCGTACGCCACCGGCCAGAGGTCCCCGTCGTCGAGGTTGGCCGCGTCCTGGAAGCCCAGCGTCGAGTACCGGTAGTTGAACTTGCCCGAGTCCTGGAAGAAGAGGACGATCTTGCCGTCCGCGTTCGTGTACGCGGGCATCCCGTACCAGGTCTTCGCCGACAGCTCCGGGGCGGTGGTGGTCACCGTCACGTGTACGCGCTCGGCGAGCGCCCGATCCTCCGGGGCCATCTCGGCCATCCGGTCCAGGACCGCCTGGAGCCCGTCGGCCTTCTTGGCGCCCTTCTTTCCCTCGGCCCGCAACTCGGCGGCCCGTTCCTTCATCGCGGCGCGCTCCTCGGCGCTGAAGCCGTCGGATTCGGTCCTGGCGTTCTTCTCAGACATGTCGCGGACTCCCCTTCGAGTTGCGCGGCTCGGCGTCCTGCCGACCGGCTGGGAACAACGCTAGGCCCGCCGCCATCCTGGCGCTTCTCGAATCCTGACCGGCTCGGGACCGGCTTCGGACCAGGTGGGAGACTTCTCCGCGTGCGAACCGTGGAACGGGATGTCGTACGAGCTGTCGTGCTCGACGTCCGGGAACGGCTGCTGCTCTTCCACACCAAGGATCCGACATATCCGGAAAAAGGCGTCTGGTGGGAGCTGCCGGGCGGCGGCATCGACCCGGGCGAGACGTACCGCGAGGCGATCGTCCGGGAGTTGGCGGAGGAGACCGGCATCGTCGTGGCGGCCGATCAGGTCGGTCAGCCGACGTGGCGGCGCAGGGCGAGCTTCCGGTACCGGGGTGAGCGGCGGATCAACAACGAGGTGATCGTGCCGGTACGCCTCGCGGTGACCGGGCCGCCCGTCGACGGCGCCGGGCGGGTGGAATTCGAGGACGAGGACTACTTCGACTTCCGGTGGTGCCCGGTGACCGAGGTGGTCGGCAGCGCCGACCGGTTCTATCCGGGCCGGCTGCCGGAGCTGCTGGGGCCGTTCCTGGCCGGGGACCGGATCGACGAGCCGTTCGAGTGGTGGTCCTGAGCGGCGGCCCGGGAATCCCACCGCCCCCGGTGACGTTCCGTCCGAGGTAAGGATGAGTTAACGCCGAACCGAGAGGAAACGGACATGAAGGTACGTAGTTCACTCCGGTCACTGACCCGGAAGCCGGGTTCGGTGGTGGTACGTCGGCGCGGCCGGGTGGTCGTGGTCAACCGCGCCAACCCCCGCTGGAAGGGCCGCCAGGGCTGACCCGAACGACGGCCACGGGTGAGGGACACCAGAACGTCACGGCCGGCAGCTCTCCGGGAGAAGCGCCCTGTACCGCGTCCCCTCGATGAGAAGATCGAACCAGCGGTTGGTGTCGTTCCGGAGAGATCCGTTCGGTTACTGCAATCCGTGGGGTGCGGAATGGCGACCATCCTTGTCACCGGCGCCAACAAGGGCCTGGGCTTCGAGACCGCCCGGCAACTCGTGGCCGCCGGTCACAAGGTGTACGCCGGTGCGCGCGACGCGGAGCGGGGACGCAGGGCAGCCGACGAGGTGGGCGCCAGTTTCATCCAACTCGACGTCACCGACGACGCCTCCGTGACGGCGGCGGCCCAGAAGGTGGAGGCCGACGGCGGGCTGGACGGCCTGATCAACAACGCGGGCATCGAGCCGCGCTCGGACGACGGCGGCTTCATCCCGGTCTCCGAGGTCACCGCCGAGCTGGCCCGCCAGGTGTTTGACACCAACGTGTTCGGTCAGATCCGAGTGCTGCACGCGTTCCTGCCCCTGCTGGAACGCTCCGCTGCCCCGGTCGTGGTCAACGTCGGCAGCGGTACGTCCCTGATGCGCGACCTGAGTAACCCGGACAACCCGGCGCACTTCTATCCCGACGTCACCTATCCGGCGTCCAAGGCGGCGGTGAACATGCTGACCCTCCAGTACGCCAAGGCGTTGCCCGGTATGCGGATCAACGCCGTCGACCCCGGCTTCACCGCCACCGATCTCAACTTCCACGCCGGCCACCAGACCATCGAGGAAGGCGCCGAGATCATCGTACGGATGGCCCAGATCGGCCCGGACGGTCCCACCGGAGGATTCTTCGACGCCCGCGGCGTCATTCCCTGGTGACCGGGTGCCGATTCCGAGGGGCAGGTCACGAGGAACCTCTTCTGGCCGTTGATCCGCTTTCCGACGCGGTAGCCGCGCGGGTTGCTCGCGACTCCTCCGGTTCGGTCGCTCGACGGACCTGATCTCGTATCGAGATATTGGCAAGTCCGGACCATGATTGTGGGGTGAAGCGGGGGAGCGCGTGGGCGGGGGCACTGGTTCTGACGGTCACCGCGCTGGCGCTCGGGCCGGCCGGTGGCGCGTGGCTTCCGGGCGGTGCCCTGCCGGCGGTGGACCGGTTCCCGCTCGCCGTCATGCTGCTGGTGCTGGCTTACGGGCTGGTCGGACGCCGCCGGCTCGCGCTGCGGGTGACCCTGGGCCTCGCCGCGGTCACCGCGGTGGTCCCGCCGGTGCAGTGGCAACGGTTGGCGCTGTCCGTCGCGGCCGCCGCCATCCTGGTGCCGGACCGCGCCAGCTACGTCGTGCGGGCGGACTCCCGCCGGTTGCGGGCCGCGTCGGTGATCGCGACGGTCGCCCTCGGCATCATGCTGGCCGACGGCCTGTGGGCCACTGTCCGGCATGGACGGCCGCTGAGCCGCGCCGCCTTCGGCGTGTTGCCCTTCTTTCCGGCGACCCCGGACCGGTCCGCGCGGGTGCTGGTCCTGCTCGTCCTGGCGGTCCTGCTCGCCGCGCTGGTCGTGTCGCTGGCCTCGGCGCCCGCGCCACCGCCGTCCGGCGAGGCCGACCGGACCCGGGTACGCGACCTGGTCCAGGAGCCGGGTTCGGGCAGCCTCGCCCCGTTCGTCACCCGCGCCGACCGTACCTATGTGTTCAGTCCCGGCGGCGACACCGCGATCGGCTACCGGGTGCGGTTCGGAGTCGCCCTGGCCGGCGGCGACCCGGTCGGATCCGCCCCGGCCGAGGCGATCGCCGCGTTCGTGGCGGTCTGCGAGCGCAACGGCTGGCGGCCCGCGGTCCTCGGCGCCGACGCGGCGGCCGTCGGTGAACTCTGGCGCCGGGCGGGGGTACGTCGCGCCGTCGACATCGGCGACGAGGCGGTCCTGGACGTGGCCACGTTCTCGCTGGCCAGCCGCCGGATGCGCAACGTACGTCAGGCCGCCCGCCGGGCCGACAACGCGGGCGTACGGGTGCAGGTCGGTGCCCTGGACCCGGCCGTCGTGCCGCTGCTGCGGGAGGTCCTGCACGACTGGCTGCGGGGCCGTCGTGAGCGGGGCTTCGCGATGAACCTCGACGGCATCCTCGCGCCGCGTACCGACACCGTCTACGCGGTGGCCCGGGACGCCACGGACCGGCCGGTGGCGTTCGCCCGGTTCCCGGTCGCGGCGGGCGGCCGGATCCTCACCCTCGACGTGGCGCCGCGGCGTCGCGACGCCCCGAACGGGGTGGTCGAGCGGATGATCATCGCGGTGGTCGAGCACGCCCGGAACGTCGGCGCGACCGAGGTGACCCTGAACTTCGCCGGGATGCGCCGGGTCTACAGCGGGGAGGCCCGGGGGGCCCGGCTCGTCCAGGTGCCGCTGCACGCCCTGGACCGGTGGATCGAACTGCGGTCGCTGTATCTGTTCACCGGCAAGTTCCATCCCCGCTGGCGTCCCCGCCAGTTGCGGCTGCGTTCGTGGTGGGAACTGCCACCGGTCGCGATCGCCGCGCTGACCGCCGAGTTCGGCACCGAGCCCGCGCTCACCGTGGCGTCGGACCGGACCGACGCCCTCGCCACCCGGTAGCCGCCCGCCGCCGGGGACGGCCTCGGCTCACCGGCTGACCGGCCGAGCGGCGGTACGGATCGGCCCGGGGAGGGTACGGATCGGCCGGGCGGCGGTACGGATCTGCCGGTGCGCGGTGTGGGTCGGCCAGCGAACGTGACGGGTCGGCGGGGCGGCTGTGCGGGGCGGTCTCCCGGAGCCGTTCGGCCAGTTCCCGGGTCGCGTCGACGTACGGCTTGTCGGACTCGCCGGGCCAGTGTCCCTGGATCGGTGGTGGGACGCTGTCGCCGGGCGCGGCGACCACGTCGGCGGGATCCTTGAGCCGGCGGTCCACGGCCGCCGCCGGATCCGCGCCCGGAGCCGCTGGATCCGCGCCGGCCGACACTGGGGCCACGCGGGGTGCCGCCGGATCCGGGCCGGCCGCCGGTTCGTCCGGACGGTGCGCCGAGAAGATCCATCCGCCGATCGGGTCGGTGTCGCGCCACAGGTTCAACCACCGCCAGCCGACCCGGTCACCCAGCTCGCGCAGCATGCCGTCGTCGACGTAGGCGGGGAAGACCCGGGCGTAGAGCCGGCGCAGTGGCGAGTTGTAGGTCAGCAGGGCGACCCGGGCGGCGACCCGGGGCGGGAGTTGCAGGACGGTGGCGGCGACCAGCACCGAGCCGTGGCTGTACCCGGCGACCACCACCGCGTTGCCGCTGTCGACCAGGTGGGTGATCCGCCGGGCCAGCTCCGGGACGGCCCGCTCGGCGTAGCAGGGCGGTGCGAACGGATGGGCGGCCCGGGGCCACAGGGTGGCCAGGTCCCAGAGGACGCCGACATGATGCCGGAAGCCGGGGGTCCGGTAGGCGAGGATCCCGCCGATGACGAGTCCGAGCACGGTCGCCGAGATCGCGTAGCTGCCGACCGCGATCCCGAATCCGACCAGGCCGGCGGGTACCCGCGAGAACCGTTCGATGGCGTCTCCGGGATACAGCCCGATCATGTCGACCGCGGTGCTCGCCGCACCCAGCCCGGCGAGGCAGGCGTAGAGCACGGCCAGCGGTAGCAGCCGTTCGGTGAACCGGGCCCGGACGATCGCCTGCCGTACCTGCCGCAGCCGGGGGCCGGCCTCCGGCGGCGGGTCCGGAAAGTCGCGCGCGACGATCCTGGCCGCGGCCCGGCGGCGGCCACGTCGGGAGAGCACCGCCACCAGGACGCCGACGACCACCGTGACCAGGACCGCTCGGCAGAAGCCGTAGATGGCCCAGGTGTAGGCCCGGGGGGCCTGGGGGACCGCCACGGCCGCTGGAGCGCCGCGGTCGAGGAAGTCGGCCACCCGCTGGACGAGTTCGGCGGAGTACACGACGGACAGGCCCCCACCGGCGGCCGCCGCCGCCAGCATGCCCAGTCCCCGTACCGGCGGATGGCCTGGCTGTCGGTACCGCCGCCACAGCAGCACCACGGCCAGCGCCGCCAGCAGCCCGGCGTGGGTCAGGAACAGCGCGGTGAGGCTCGACCCGTACCCGGGCAGGGCACCCCCCTGGTACCGGTCCGGGGGCGCGGCCAGGCCACGGGCCCCCACCAGGACGGTGAGACCGATGGCGATCGTCCGCGGCGCTCGGGCGACGGCGTCGAGCCGTGGGTTCGCGGGGTCGTGGTCGATCAGTGACGGGATGCAGCTCATGGCCACGCAGGCGGCCAGGACCGCCCCGGTCAGCACCGCCAACCCGACGGTGACCGACGGGGTGCGCTGGGCCCCTCCGGCGGCGAGCAGGCTGACGTCCAGGGTCGCGAACGCCGTGGCGACATGGATCGAGCGCAGCCGTCCCATCAGCGGCTCGGCGTCCCACTGGCCGATCGTGCTGAGCGGGTACCGGGCGGGCCCGGTGCGCTCGGGCGCGCGGAACGCGCTGAAGGCCCGCGCCGGACGCCTGCTGGACCGCCAGATCAACCCGATGGCGGCGGCCGGAACCAGGGCGAACACCGCCAGTCGCAGTCCGGCGGGGGACCCACCCAGCCACGACAGCCAGCTTCGCCCGGACAGGCAGGCCGGCGTGGACAGGCACTGCCAGGCGACGAGGTCCAGCGCGACCCCGACGGCGGCGAGCACGTACAGCGCGGTCAGGGTGAGGCCGAGCAGCCGGCACAGGGATCTGATCACCGGGTCGGCGGGTGGATCTCCGGGTCGCATCCAGACCGCCACGTTCAGCAGCATGAACGGCAGGAGGAAGACCAGCGACAGGGTCCGGACCACCGTGCCGGCGGGCAGGTCACTCCACCGGTACGCCTCCAGGCCCGGTCCGTTCGCTTCGTGGGCACCGCCGCAGGCGGCCCTGGGTCGGTAGAAGCCGGCGCTGCGGTCTCCCGCCACCTGCTGGACCAGCGGCCAGTTCAGGACCTCGCCGGCGCCCGGGGCGGAGACCCCGTGTACCCGCAACTCCACCACGTTGTCCGGCGTCGCCGGCCCGGGTGCTCCTGCGGATCCAGCCGCCGACATCGACCCTCCGAGACGTGCTCGGCCACGCCGCGCGGGCGGGGCCGACCGGGACGTGACCGGCCACACCGTGGCGGCGGGCCGACCGGGACGTGACACCGCGGGGCCGAGGATGCCCCGGTCCGCCGCGTGGCGGCAGGGTCTACCCGGCCCGGCCGGGTCCAACCCCGGGACGCCCGCCCGACGCCGGCACCACGCCGTCCCCGGTAGCGCTCCCGTCCAGCTCGTCGAACAGGGTGGCCGCCCGGGTGGCGGTGCCACGGGCCCAGGTACCGGTGCTGAGCAGGCCCAGGGCCAGGATGCCGACGCCGAGGGCGGTGATCAGCCACCACACGTCGTGCTCGGCGTCGGTGAACGCGCTCCCACCGCGTACCGATCCGACGATCGTCCCGGCGATCGCGACACCCAGGGCGGTGCCGGTCTGTCGGCCCGCGGAGGCCACCGCGGTGGCGACACCGGCCATCGAGCGCGGCATGCCCGAGACCGCCGTGTTGGTTATCGGTGGGTTGATGGTGCCCAGGAAGACGCCGAAGAGCAGGAACACCCCGAGGAGGAACCCCAGGCGGGTGCTCGGCCCGATCAGCAGGGACAGGCCGCCGCCCAGGGCCAGCGCCGCGCCGGAGACCACCAGCGGCAGCCGGGGTCCGCGCGTCCCGACCACCCGGCCCGTGTACGGGGACAGCAGCGCGATGAGCGCGCCGACGGGAAGCAGGCTCAGCCCGGCCGTCAACGCCGACATGCCGCGCACCTCCTGCAGGTACAGCGTCGTGACGAACAGGAACGCGCCGAAGGCGCACAGGGCGAACAGCGCGATCAGGATGGCCGAGGCGAACGGCACGCTGTGGAACAGGCGTAACTCCAGCAGCGGGTCCGGGCGGCGCGACTCGTGGCCGATGACGCCGAGCACGCCCAGCGCCGCGACGACGAGCAGGGCGAGAATGGTCGTCGAGGTCCAGCCCCGCCGGTTGGCCTCGATGATCGCGTAGACCAGGCTGCCCAGCACGGTGACCACCAGGAGTTGGCCCACCGGGTCGAAGCGGCGGGCCCGCGCCGCGCGGGACTCGGGCACGAACAGCGCGGTCAGCACGATGGCGGCGATCACGATGGGTACGTTGACCCAGAAGATCGACCGCCAGCCGAACCCGTCGACCAGGGCTCCGCCAAGGATCGGGCCGAGCGCCAGCGACAGGCCGGACACCGAGCCGAACACCCCGATGGCCCGGGCCCGTTCGGTCGGGCCGGTGAACGTGTTGGCGACGATCGCCATGGCGACGGGGTTCAGCATGGTGCCGCCGACGGCCTGCACGGCGCGGGCCGCGATCAGCCCGCCGATGCCGGGTGCCAGCCCGCACAGCAGCGAACCGAGGCCGAAGGCCGCGAGGCCGATCTGGAAGATCCGCTTCCGGCCGAGTCGGTCGGCGGTGGATCCGGCCAGCAGCAGAAAGCTCGCCAGCACCAGCGTGTACGCGTCGACCGTCCACTGCAGGCCGGACACCGAGGCGTGCAGGTCACGGCGGACCGTCGGCAGCGCGACGTTGACGATGGAGATGTCCATGACCACGACGAGGATGCTGGCGCAGCAGATCGCCAGCACCAGGTACCGGTGACGTGGGCTGAGCTCGGTCATTCGGATCCAATCGATCGGGCCGTCGGGTTCACCGACTGTGCAGTTCCAGCGACCGATCCCGACGCTAGGGCTTCGAGCCCGCTCGAAGTCAAGCCGCCTCCCGGTCGCCCGGGGCCGCCGGGTGCGGGTGACTCTTGGCAGCCGGGCCAACCTTCGCTACCGTCCATGGGAACGCTCCCATAATATTTAGATACATCGTTGTCATCCGGAGGTAACGTGGCTACTCAATCCGTACCCGTCCGTCGGAGATCGACGGCCATCGCTGTGGCGGGTGCCGCGGCCGTCGCCGCCGTCGCCACCGGATGGTTCACCGCCGGTGACGCTTCCGCCGGCACCCTGTCCGGGTCGCTGTACCGGGACCCGAGTTCGGCGGTCGTCCGCTGGGTCGCGGCCAACCCCGGCGACTGGCGTGCCTCGGCGGTCCGCGACAAGATCGCCAGTCAGCCGCAGGCCCGCTGGATGGCGAACTTCAACCCCTCGACCGCGCAGTCCGAGGCGTCGTCCTTCATCGGCGCCGCCAACGCGGCGAACCAGATCCCGGTGTTGTCGGTCTACGAGATCACCAACCGGGACTGTGGCGGCGCCAGCGCCGGCGGGGCGCCGGATCTCAACCAGTACCAGAACTGGATCTCGAACTTCTCCAGGGGACTGGGCAACCGGACCGTCATCATCATCCTGGAGACCGACTCGCTCGCCCTGCAGACCTGCCTGAACAGCGGCGAGGTCACCGCCCGCGACCAGGCACTGGCGACCGCCACCCGGACCATCAAGGGTGCCAACCCCAACGCCAAGGTGTACCTCGACGGCGGCCACTCCACCTGGAACAGCGCCAACGAGCAGGCCAACCGGCTGAGGGCGGCCGGCGTGCAGTACGCGGACGGCTTCTTCACCAACGTGTCGAACTTCAACCCCACCTCCGGCGAGGCGAACTACGGCCGGGCCGTCATCTCCGCCCTCAACGGGATGGGCATCTCCGGCAAGCACCAGATCATCGACACCAGCCGCAACGGTGGGGCCAGCGGTGACTGGTGCGCCGACGACAACACCGACCGGCGCATCGGGCTGTACCCGACGACCAACACCGGCGACGGCAACATCGATGGCTACCTCTGGGTGAAGCCGCCGGGTGAGGCGGATGGCTGCCGGTACACCGCCGGTTCGTTCCAGCCGGACCTGGCGTACAGCCTGGCCAACGGCGCGCCGAACCCGCCGACGACGGCTCCGCCGACCACCGCTCCGCCGACCACGGCTCCGCCCACGACGGCTCCGCCGACCACGGCTCCGCCGACCACCGCTCCGCCGACCACCGCTCCGCCCACCACGGATCCGCCCACGACGGCTCCGCCGACCACGACGCCGCCGGCCGAGGGTCGGACCTGCTCCGCCTCGCTGTCGGTCAACCAGTGGAACGGTGGCTTCACCATGAACGTGACGGTCACCGCCGGCTCGGCCGGCACCAATGGCTGGACGGTGCTCGTCAACCTGCCGGGCGGCGCCGCGGTCACCAACAGCTGGAGCGCCCAGGCCAGCGGCACCACCGGCACCGTCCGGTTCACCAACGTCAGCTACAACGGGCAGCTCGGTGCCGGACAGTCGACCCAGTTCGGCTTCCAGGGCACCGGCACCGCGTCCGGCGCGACCGCCACCTGCACCGCCAGCTGAAGCCCGGTCACCCCGGGAGCCCGGTCACCCCCAGGGACCCGGTAGGGGGGGGCACGCCTTTCCGCGCCTGGTCCCCCGATAGGGGCGGGCCCCCTCGCAGGGTCTGCCGCCCCCCCTGTTGACGTGCCCATCTGTCTACCCCGGGAAACCTGTCCACA